>VXZL01000262.1:0-1376 GCA_009845505.1 Candidatus Poribacteria bacterium
CCAGTTGAAACGTTTTTTGTGCTGCTTGTAAAGTGAAATTGCTATAAGCCATGTGTTGAGTCCTTTATGCGGTCTCGATATCCACCTTCACACATTGGAAGACAGGTAGATACAGAAACAGGATCACACTTTATGCTTTCACACCTGCTGTTAACTCCGATGCGAATCGTTTCACCGCATTAAGTAATTTCGCTTCGTCGTTGATATGTTCTTCGATAACATTGACAATCGCACTTCCCACAATCACACCATCGGCAATCTCCGCCACCTGTTCTGCCTGCTCAGGCGTTGACACACCGAAACCGACACTGATGGGCTTATCCGTATGTTTTCGCAACTCCGCGATCGTCGGCGCGATTTCGTCTGACAACATCGCCCGCGCCCCTGTCACACCCGTCAGTGAAACACAATAGATAAATCCTGTACTGACCGATGCGATCAGTTGCATCCGTTCCGGTGGACTTGTCGGGGCAACCATGAAGATCGTAGCGAGGTTATATTGCGGTGCGATTTCAAGGAGCGATTGTGCTTGTTCTGGCGGTAGATCAGGAACAATTAAACCATCAACACCTACTTCGCATGCAGCCTTGCAAAACGCCTCTTCCCCCATCCGGAAAATTGGGTTATAGTAGCTCATCAAAGCGATAGGAATTTCCGTCTGTGGGCGGAGATCTGCCACCATTGCCAAAATTTGCTCCAGTGAGATACGATGTGTAAGGGCGCGTTCGCTTGCGCGTTGGACAGTCGGTCCGTCTGCGATTGGATCGGAGAAGGGGACACCGAGTTCGATAAGGTCTGCCCCAGCTTCCTCGAGGGTGAGGAGAAGTTTGTCGGTAAGTTCAGGATTTGGGTCTCCAGCACAGAGGTAGGGCATAAATGCGCTGGCACCTCGGTCTCGGAGTTCTTGAAATTTTTTGTCAATTCGATTCATGGGTATAATTGCGTTCCAACTTTCTGTTAATGTATTTTCTCAATTATACCTTGCATAAATCGGATTGTCAAGTGGGATGTTTCAAGTTTTCAAGTTCCCGAACAGTTGCTACGAGTGCCGCTTGTGCTTTGGCGGGGAGTTCAACAGAAATGAAATAAGATGCTGGATACAAGTAATCCTCCTGAGATTCATCGATAACTCGCAGGTAACCATCTTGAGCTGCATCTTCATCGGGCAGAATTTGGTAGAACTTTCGCTTCTCTAAGTCTTCACAACCCTTGTTATCGATGCAAAGCATAAATTGTGTCTCTAATGGTTTCTTTTTCATAGTTTTTAGTCCAAGAATCGCTTAATTTTTATTTTTCTTCTGCCAATTCCGTGGGCTTCGTACCAATGAACCTCTGCACTTCGGATACTACCTGTAGTTAGATGAATATCAGAAACT
>VXZL01000262.1:1386-3503 GCA_009845505.1 Candidatus Poribacteria bacterium
TGAATATCAGCAACTCCCTTAAGTTTCCGCCATCTTCCAGGACCATATTGTTTGCGAAGCCTTTGAATCTCACGGATCTGCCTACCTACAGCAATCGTTTCGATGCTCTCGATTGTGCCAATGATTTCAAAGTGCATTGGTTCCTATAAAGCGTTTGTTTACAAGATTCAATAATGAGGTTTCTACCAGTTTCTTAAGTGTAAGCAAAAGTTGAGGAATAAGTTCAGGTTTGGGTCTTTATCACAAACGTATGACATACGGGCATTGACCCCTCGCTGTCGGAGTTCTTGAAATTTTCGGTCATTCGATTCATGGGTATAATTGCGTTCCAGCTTGCTGTTAAAATGTTTTCACAATTATACCTTGCATGGCTCGGATTGTCAAGGGAAGTTTGTTGTCACTTCAGAGCCATTCAATTTTCGATTTTAAGAGAATCAATCCGTTTCCTTCGATGAATTCGGTCGTGTGTATACGCACCTGCAGGATGTTGAGGCATTGCGTGAGATGTACGAGGCGACTATCCTGGCGCACACCGCCCTGGTCGGTAGAGTGGCAGTGTTGTCGAAGCAAACATTGACGCATATCGGCATAATATTCTTGCCCGCGAGACACGTGCGGAGCCATTTGAACGCTGGAAATTGGTGCGGGATGCAACCTTTGAGAAGTTCAGGAACGGCACTATGGACGTCTATGTTCCTGTTGACAATGATGTTCCATCCAGTAAGTATGCCAGTATCTGTACAGTTGACATTACCACCGCTGCTCGCACTGTTATAGTGAACCATCCGTCTCATAACAGGGAATATAGGAAAACAACGTGTATTTTGGGAACGGTCTTTCAGGATCAGGCATACTTTTTAGTTCGTCGGGATAGGTCCGGTTATCCCGACCTGCTCAATGAACCACTGACGGTGCATCTTGTGTGCGGGTATGACAAAAATCCTCCTGAAGCCAACAAGGACAAACAATATCAGTTTGAGACATTTTTTGAAAGCCCGAGAAAACATCGTGTTATACCATTTCTAAAAGTTTATCTCGCATTAACCGAACCCACTCACACCACACCCGGTAGGTGCGGTTTCTAACCGCACCGAGCATCGCTGAAAAATAGTCAACCTTTTAAGAGGAATTATCAATTAGAATTGGTATTACTTTCGTACCACTGAGCCGCGTACCATGGCAGCGAATCGAAATGGCAACTCTTGTGGATGTATCGCCACGTTTATCCATGCTCCATAACTATGGAGATATATATCATTCGGATCAAAGTGGCGATCATTTTCAAGAAGGTATGATCCGTGCATATTTCTGGTCGCCTTGTCGTCCGCCTTAATGTTCCTAATGTGGTAACAGCGAGGCACGACGTAGCTGCTTGTGGGAAGGGTTAAAAAATTGCTCATCCGGTGCCCTGTTGCGCTGTCCGGTTGATCCTTGAGTTGGAGTCGCAACTCAATAACCTCTTCAATAGTAAGAGGACCATACCCCTCCTCCCAATACCGTTCCTTAATCTCCTGCAAGGTAGATGGTTCGGTGATGCCTACCTCTAACATTGTTACCACCGCAACGTCAATAGTGTACCGTTTTTCCAATGGTGTAGGTGAAAATTCTTCTCTCATGAGGGTTAACTTTGTTAGTTCATGGAGAGAGAATAACCTCCCCACCTCCTGCACCATCTGTTTTTTTGTTTGAAACCTTCCTCCGACGGTGATGGTCATAACACCATCGTCCCAGTCGGGCTTCGGAGGAATAATCTCTGCCACGGTTTGTGTCTCTTCTTCCGGCTCTTCCAGCAAGACATCCTTCTCTTCCGCGCAGGAGGAGAAAAGTGCCATTGCCACTGTGTACAGTAAAATAATGCCTATGTGATATAGTCTGATGATCATTTGGTGCCCCTCCTTTTTTTCTTGATATGTCCGTATGCTACTATACATTATACTAAAGTTTGGACAATTCCCGTCGGTCAGACGTTGTGTTTCTCAGCATTTTTCTATTTTTGTATGAGTTTTGGGTGTCAGCGTAACACGTACAAAATAAATTATACATTATTAAGTCGAATTAAGTCAATAAAAAGTTTGAATTTTTACATTAATCTATAACGGCGATATATAACTTACTAT
>VXZL01000286.1 GCA_009845505.1 Candidatus Poribacteria bacterium
CCCACAACCCATAACCACCTTCTCAATCATTCTCTGCATCCCGAACCTCTTCAACGCGACACGCAAGATGTCCGTGTGCCAACTGCACCTCGATTTTATCGCCCACCGACACCTGTTGCGTTGAGGTCAGTACTTCACCACTCACTTTTCGACTGATGCTATAGCCGCGTTCTAAAGTCGCCAACGGACTCAGTGCATTGAGACGGTGCGCAAATGCTTGGAGATCGCGTTTACCATCAGAAAGCCGCCGTTCCATCGCATTCCGACTCGCGGTTTCTAAGTCGTCTATTCTCTGAGCGAGTTGATGGATAGCCTCCATGCGACGCGTTGGAGAGAGACGCGTCTCAAACTCCTGAAGCTGCGTTTTGTGTGCCGTTAACCGATCTGATATTATTTTCCGGAGCCACGCGCCAGTGCCCTCCAATCTCTCGAAAAGTTCGTATTGATCTGGAACAATGTGTTCGACTGCCGCAGAAGGTGTCGGTGCCCGATGATCGGCTACCATATCAGAGATGGTGAAATCCGTTTCATGTCCTACTGCAGACACCACCGGTATTCTGGAAGCAAAAATCGCACGCGCAACAATCTCCTCATTAAATGCCCAAAGGTCTTCGACTGAGCCACCACCGCGACCGACGATTAACACATCTATATCATCGTGCATATTCAGCACCCGAATCGCATGAACTATACCCTCTGCTGCACCCTCACCTTGGACAAGCGTTGGATGGAGCACGGCTTCAGCCAGTCGATACCGTTTGTGCAACTGTTGGTAGATGTCTTGAATCGCTGCACCGGACGCTGATGTAACAACGCCGATCTTCTTCGGAAAACTCGGTAACGGTTTTTTGTGCGCCGGATCAAATAAACCCTCCTCAGTGAGTTGCTGCTTCAATGCTTCAAACGCCCTTTGTAACGCTCCTACTCCCAACGGCTTCACCTGACTCACCGTTATCTGATATTTGCCTTGCGGACCATAAACCGTAACCTTTCCTTGTATCTCTACCTCTTCACCATCGCGGAGGAAAGAACGAAAACGAGACGCACTGCTCCGCCAAAGGACGCAACTTATTTGGGTGTTCTCATCTTTGAGCGTGAAATAGATATGCCCAGAACGAGGGAAACTGCAATTTGACACCTGACCGCGAACCCATACATTTTGAAACGGGCGATGTTGTTCTATCAGGCTTTTCAGCAGACCCGTTATTTCACTGACACTGTGGACAGTCTTTGTTGGTACTGACATCTCCAGTTGCATCTGCATATTTGTCTAACGAAACCTCTCAATAGTGGCTGTCAGCAGTCGGGGCGGGTTGCTATACAACCCTCTCAGTGGTCAGAGAAGAAAAGCCGTGTTCGGTAAGCTTGCGTCTTTGCTGACTGCTGAAAGCGCAGCCGGGGAATGCCCTAAGGCATTCATACCGTTGATTTCTGATTGCTGACCGCTAATTAATATTGATATTGACGCGGCACAATACTCACCGCCATCCCTGTCCCTTCGTCGAGTTCTATTTCAACGGCACAAAGTTTGACGTTGTCTTTCGCGACAGAAAACCGTGTAGGCATCATTGTCAGAAACCCGTCAATTACTTCCTTGACCCGTGTACCGATAACGGAGTCATGCGGGCCCGTCATACCTACATCGGTAATGTAAGCCGTGCCTTCGGGCAGGATACGCGCATCCGCTGTCTGCACATGTGTATGCGTCCCAACCACCGCACTGACCCTACCGTCGGCGTGCCATCCCATTGCGATCTTCTCGGAGGTCGCCTCTGCATGGAAGTCGAGGAGGATATACGGTGTCACTGATTTCATTTCAAGGAGAATTGTATTAAGGGCATGAAACGGGTTGGTGTACCTATTCATGAAAATCTGACCGGCGAGATTGATGACACCGAGTTGGGTCTGTTCATCACTTGACGTGGCAATCGCTACGCCGCGTCCTGGCACTTCTGCAGGGTAGTTTGCCGGGCGTATCAGCTGCGGGGTTGTGTCTATAAAGTCTAAAATCTCTTTCTTATCCCAGACGTGGTTGCCTGTCGTAATAACGGAAACACCCGATGCCAAAAGCTGATCCACAATTTCAAACGTCAAACCTTTGCCACCAGCTGCGTTCTCTCCGTTGGCAACAATGAAATCGTATCTATCTTGATGTTCATTCAGAAATTGCGTTGTTGCCGTTCTCCCCGGATTTCCAACAATATCTCCGATAAACAGTATTTTCATTTTCCTCCCATCACTTTCTGTATAGCTAATCGCGGTCCGCTAATCGCGGTTCGCGGTCCGCTATTTGCCTCCAACGCTTCAAGCGTAAAAACCGACGCAAATGAACACCCAAGCGCATGGATTTTCTCCGCACCCCCTGCCTGACGATCAATAACTGCAACGACGTGTTCCACTGTGTAGCCCGCAGCACGTATCTGTTCAATAGATGTACAGACCTGCCCAGCAGTCGTAATCACATCCTCTATCACGACCAGATTGCTCCCAGCCGCAGCACCGCCTTCTATAAGGTTACAAGTGCCGTAGGTTTTCGCCGCTTTGCGCACATAGAAACACGGAATGCCTGTCTGCAGCGAGACCGCAGTCGCAAGCGGGATCCCGCCTAACTCCAAGCCTGCCAAACCGTCACAACGCGATGGTAGGAGTTTCGCCATCTCTTTAGCAATTGCCATCAACAGTGCCGGATCACTCTCAAATCGGTATTTATCCCAATAGAAATTACTAATATTTCCAGAACGGAGCCTGAATTCACCCGTGAGATATGAAGCAACACGAATCTGTTTTGCAAGTTCTGCTTTTGTGATACTCCCATGCCTAAAGTCATGGGCTTCTTGTTTCGTCATTTCGTGCCTCCCGCAAGTGGAGGGCTTACAGAAACTCCACAAGCGTTTTACGTCTCGGTGTATCCCACCGCGACATGCTTTAAGTTCATTGCTGCGTTTACGTCTCTGTCTATGGACGTTCCGCAAGTGCTACAGTGATACTGCCTATCCGAAAGTGTTAAGGCATCTTTCTTGTCTCCACAGTGACTACAATTCTTGCTACTTGCGAAAAACCTGTCCGCTTGGACAATCGGAATACCAAGCGTTTCAGCTTTCGTCCGCAGTTTCTCAAGAAAGCCTCCCAGTGCAGCGTCTGATAATGCCCTCGCGAGCTTCTTATTTTTCAGTAAGTTGGTAACCTGAAGCGTCTCAATACCGATACGACTGGTACATTTCACAATAGCCGTCGTTGCCTTATGGTGTGCGTCTTTTCGGATACAAGCAATGCGATAATGGATACGCTCCACTTTCCGCTTCTGCTTATACCAATTCTGACTTAAGAACACCTTTCGGCTTAACTTGCGTTGTTCGCGTTTGAGTTTGCGCTCATATCGCTTAAGGGGTTTCGGGTTCTCGTATTTCGTCCCATCATCAAGGGTTGCTAAAGTGTTGATACCTACGTCTATACCGATCGTGGGGTGTGTTGATATATCAACGACTTCGCTGTTCTCCAC
>VXZL01000400.1 GCA_009845505.1 Candidatus Poribacteria bacterium
CCCCCGAAACTCCGCAGGCTTTTCTGGCTCGGGTTGGTGGATGAAATACTCTTGTGCCACCATATCACCGAGATAGACTTCAAATTTTCCATGCCGATCTCGATAGGCTGTTGAATCTGAAAGGAACTCAAAGATAGTGGTAGGGACTGCACCTTCTGACCATGTATAGAAACTGCGCCGCTGCGGGTGTTTATTGGCACCGCAGACGACATAAATATCGGGTGCGACGAATTTTGTAATGTCGCCTTCACGGTAGTAGATGAAACTGTCGACACCAATGTAGATATGGGGGTTGATTGCAAAATATCGCGTGAGTTGTTCAGCCAAGTTCCCAATCTGCTCACCGTGAAAGCCTGTTGCCGCCATAGGTTCATCGTCCTCACAAGGGTATCCTTCAATAAAAATGGTCGGTTTTCCGCTCGCTTTTGGAAAGACAGGCATATATTTTCTTTGTTTGAATTCAAAGTCATTTTGGGTGTGCATGGTCTCTCCTATACCTGCGTTTAAAGGTCTGATATTTGCTTAATTTGCGTAAATCCTGATCCAATTTTAGCGGTCCGCCCGTTTTTTGTCAAGTAGAAAATGTAGGATTCAGGGCTACTTATTACAGAAATTGTTGATAGACATTCATAATTCTTTCGTAGTGGATGTCGGCGTTAAATTCCGTTTCCATTTTGTAGCGACCGATGCGTCCCATTTCTGCAGCATCGCTTTTATGCTCGGACATCCACAGCAGCCGATCTCGTAATGTTTCTTGTTCACCAGATGGGACGAGGCATCCGTCAACGCCATCTACGATGAGTTCAGGTATCCCACCAATATCGGCACCGATGACGGGTTTGCCGTAGGCATAGGATTCTAAGACGGACATTGGACAGTTTTCGTACCACTCTGAGGGTAGCACTGTACAGATGCTGTTGAGAATCAATTCACGGAGTTCGTCGCCCTGCTTAAAGCCGAGGAGATGGATATGTTTACACCCGTTTTGTTCGATGATCTGCTGGACTTCTGGCATCGCTTCGCCGTCGCCTACGATATAGATGGGAACGTCTGTGAGTGGGACGGCTGCCTCGATAAGCGTCAGGATGCCTTTGCTCCGATGCACCCGTCCGAAATAGAGAATATAATCCCCCTCGGAGAAGTTAGGTGTAATGTCAGAGACATCGACGAAATTGTGAACGGTTGAGATTTTGTCTTCAGGGATGCCGTGCGAGATCATCTTTTTTCGGAGGAAATGGGAGACTGAGATGAAATGGTCAAATTTCTTAACGGCACCGAGCATCTTGGATATGTAAGACTCGGTAACGCTCAACGCCGTACGAGCGAGTGAGCCTCTATTGCATCGCTTCGGAAGTGCGCGCCAAAAGTGTTTGCCTTCGCACGCCTCACAAATCTGATCGTTTGAGAGATGACTGTAGACGGGACAGGTTAGCTTATATTCATGTAACGTCTGAATGAGCGGAATACCGTCTCTTTTGAGGACTTCCAAGATTGAGGTGGTGAGTTTACCGTAGTAGATATGGAAGTGTGCGAGGTCGATATCTGTGTCCTTCAGCAGTTGTCGGATTGATTTAACAGCGTCGTGTGAATACAAAAAACGGAGTAAGTCTCCTGCGCCGGGATGCTCAAAGTCGGCACCGCGTGGGAAATAGTTTTCCCATTCAGACGGCTCGTTATTCGGACTCGCTGCTGTAAATGGCACAACTCGGTGTCCGTGCTTTTGCAACAGTTCAGCGAGCGTAAAAAAGTACCGGTCAGAACCACCGCGGACGTGATAATTTTGTGAGACGTTCAGAATCGTACGTTTCATCGGTAATGCCTCCTTTACTCGCTATTCGCGTTTCGCTAATCGCGAACCGCGGTCCGCGAATAACGGTTTGCGGTTCACTAATTGCTATCCAACAATGTCGGATATGGGAAACCTGCGTCGGCAATTCGTTCGTCTGTGAACGGTTCATAATAGACGATTCCAACTTGTTTGGTAATCAGTTCTCGATCAGTGGCATCTATGATGACATTGGCTATTTCCGTAGCGTCCGAATTGCCCCACCAATTGTTGCTCACGATTAGGTTGAACTTTACATTTAGCCGGAGTGCGAAGATGTTTGCGTTTAGGTTATTGTTGCGAATGATAGACTGGACATTTTCACAGAAGATACCGGTCTCGTTTTTGGTGATATTGTTTTTTTGGATTTGTGGACGTGTTTGGCGACCGATGGTTTTGACCCCGGTGTTATTGTCGAGGATATCGTTGTGTTGGATCTGTGCGTCGCTGCCGTCTAAAGCGATGGCGGTTGTGTTCAGACGTAGTGTACACGCCGCCACAGTCGGCGAGGTTGTTTTGATGTCCAGTGCGGTTGTGGCATACTCGATGACTGCTCCCCTGATAAAACTTTCTAAGTCGTGTGTGTGATCGAAAAGGATACCATTCCAATCCGCGGGTGCGGGTTTGATGTTCTCCGATGTAAGATAGACGAGTTCGGTTACCTGTTCCTGTGCTAACGGGGTTCCTATCTTTAGGATGCCTCTCACTGTAAGCAGGGCATTGCGTCCAAATTTGACAGTCGTGCCGGGTTGGATATTGAGGGTTACATCCTGTGGAATCTCCAGCGTGCCTTTCACGGTGTAAGTCTTTTCAGGTGTCCACGTTTCGTTTTCGGTGAGTTGGTGGTTTTCAAGAACAACCTCCGAACTTTCTGTCGGATCCACGGGGTTGGTGGTGTTTTCTGTTGTGCAGCCTGTGTATATAATTAAGTGAATGCCGAGGATTAGCAGGTAGTGTTTTAGGTATTGAATTTTCATCTTTCGTGTGCGTAGAGGCGAACCGTTTCTTGACTACATAACGAGAGTTAAAAAAATAGTCGTTGTGCCAATAGACAGGGGTTTTTATCAGTGTCTTTCTAACTTTTATATGCTGGTACCAGTGGGCTGTTCTGTCAATTCGCTCGGATGAATAGATAGATATTCCCTGATTTCCAGATTCATCCGATCGATTTCGCTGAGAAAACCGTCTACAGAAAGCCGATAATTCTGTGGATTGGTTTCGACCTCTCGGAGTCTTTCAATCTGTTTTTGGAAGTGTCTGATGCGCGCTAACGTTGCCTCAAATTCATGATTGTTCTGGATCATTATAAATCACAAGGTGGTCTTTAAAAAGGGTTTTAAAATAAAACGCTATTTTATGGTGTTTGTTGCAATTTGTGCCGATTTTCATTAATATTTGTGATAGGACTTACGCAGAGCTCTCTTTTGTAGCATAACCTGTTAGGTTGTGCCATTCAAACGTCTGTGTTTGTCCAGGTATCTCCATCTAACAGAATGTCGGACAGTCAAAATGCGTAAGTCTTGTGTGAATTTCCTTTAGGGCTATGTTCATCGTAGGGGTGAGATTGCCTTGCCCAATCCTGAAATAGATGCCTCTATGTTCAAAACGGGGTTTCATGTTGTTATACCAATTCTAATTGATAATTCCTCTTAAAAGGTTGACTATTTTTCAGC
>VXZL01000545.1 GCA_009845505.1 Candidatus Poribacteria bacterium
GGTCTGTCTCAAATGCCAAGATGTTCGAACGCTGCCAAAGGCAATGGTTTTATAAAACTAAGATTGCCAATGCCCGAGCGAAGGATGAGAACCGACAGCATGCTTATCGACTAAGCAAGTTACAAAGTATTAGCAGTTGGCGCGGCAATGTCGTGGACCAAGTGCTCAGTAAAGAAGTCATTCCGGCGATTGAACGTGGCTGGACGGTGACATTGGATCGTACGATTCAGTTGGCGTTGACGCGTTTTGATCGACAACTCGCAATCGCGCGTGAACATCGCATATTGGATTCAAATATAAATCCACGTGATTATGGCGAAGATCTGGCGGCGTTCCATTGCCTTGAATATGAGAACGTGTTGGATGAGTTAGAGATTAATCAGGCGCGTAAAGAAGTCGTCAAGGCTGTTAAGACTTTCTTTGAAATGGAAGAACTCATTACCCGACTACAAACAGCAAACCGGCTTATCACACAGCGCGCACTTACGTTTTCGCACACGGATGTAACAGTACGGGCTGTGCCAGATGTCATTGCTTTTTTCGGTGAACATCCACCTGCTATCATCGACTGGAAAGTGCATGCGTTTGGGTGGCGTGACGCTTGGCTTCAACTCGCAGTATATGCAGCAGCCCTAACGAAATGTAAACCGCATAAAGACTTCCCTTTCTCGATAGCTCACTATTCAAAGACGGATATCGAACTTCTTGAAGTTCAATTGTTAACAGGTACGGTTCGAACTCACGAACTAGAAGAAAAACACTTCGCAAATGTGGATACTTATATCTCAAGGAGTGCGGAAGGTATGGAACTGGCCATAGGGCAAGTTAATGGAAAAGCGTGGGGTTTAGAACCTACGTTATTTCCAGTTACATACTATCCAGCAGTGTGTGAGCGTTGCCAATTTCGTTCTCTTTGCTGGGAGGCCGGGCATTAATGGAAATGGAAACAAACATATTTCCTGTATTGAATACGAAAGAGTTAGGTTTCGAATATTCTACTTATCGAGTACGAAACTTGCGTCGAGATCAAGACGAATATTTTCAGAACAAAGAATCGCTGATACGTATTCTTAGTTTTCAGTTAGGTGCTCCAGTTCAGGTTGTTGAGCGCGACGGTGAACCGTACCTGGTTATACCGAGCGATGACACAGAAGTTCCAAAGAAGGTGTCGCTGGTTCGGACAGTTGTGTATCTAGAAAAGGTGGCAGGTAACACTCGGCTCGATTTCATGGCTCGAAACCCAGAAAACGATGTTATCTGCCTTCGTTTCGTACAGTTTATGCTACAGGCACCGTTGTGGCGTGATTCCCGCTTGTGGCAACCATCGGCTGGGATGCCATATTTTGAGAAAAGGCCAGTTGAAGAAGAAAACGGAATTGGTAGATATCGGGGCTTTGCGGTAAGGGCAGTTATTACTCCTTCAGGGCGGATTGGATTATGTGTCGATATTAGAAGTAAATATGTGTGTATCGACCCGATACTAGTACATTTGGACCGTCTACGGTTCCGACAATTTGAAGGCCAGAAGTGTATTTATCACTATGGTCATCAATGGTACGAGGTTCGCATTGAGACCCTGTCCGATCTCAATGTCAGCGAGGAGTTGATTCAGACGAATGAAGGAGAGATATCACTTCTCGACTACATTATTGAGCAGTGTCAGAAGCCATTACCGTCTGAACTGGTCGAGTTGCCGCACGATGCTGCTGTACTCCGATATCGGAACAACCGGGGCGAAGAACGTGCTGCTGTAGCTGGGTTGTGTTATCCCGTATGTGACAATCAAGACAATTTAATGCGTCGTCTGCATGAGCGGGCAATTATCCCGCCTCATATTCGGCGTGGCTTGATTAGTCGCTACGTCAAGCGATATCTGACGAATCTGCGGTTCCGGAATGCAAAGTTGAAAATTCAAGAGAAAGCAGAGCGAATCTCGCAACAAATGTTTGCTGTGCCAGATCTGGAGTTTGGTAACGGCTACAAGCTTAGCGTGCAGGGCAAGACAGGTGCGAATCAGGTAAGTCTCAACAACTTAGGTCGCAGGCGTTTAGAGCTTCTGCGCCACCATGAGGTAGGTTTCTATGTAAAAGAGTCATTTCGCAAGCAATACCTCATATTGCCGCAGTCCGTATGGGATAGTTGGGGTCCCCAGTTTGTGAACGATCTGACGCGGGTCGTGAACAATCTTTATCCAGAAGGTGGTGGATATGAACCTGAGATAATTACCTATCGAGACCGCGGTCCACGAACGTACCGTGAGCAGGGCAAAGCTATTATGGAGGCCCTCGATGAGCATTTCCTGGTCCCAGCTTACGCAATGGTGATGGTTCACCGGACGACGGAGCAACAACTCCGTGAACACGATGCGCTTGCGGCAATGGTTATTCGCGATCTCCGCAAACGGGATATCTTCGCCTCAGTAAACCATTCTGAGATGGGAAGTCGTTGCTACGCAATGGTGTCCGACAGGGAAGGCGAACTTCGATATGAAGTTCAGCAACGAGAACGTAGCCGGTTTTTTGGATACCTGCGTAATGTCACTTTGAATAAAATACTACTGACCAATAATTGTTGGCCGTTCGTACTGGCATCGCGACTGCACGCGGATGTTACGATTGGCATAGATGTTAAGAATCAAACAGCTGGATTTACAGTGATCGGGAAGCATGGGGCATTCTTACTGACTGAATTGCATGTATCTCGACAAAAAGAAAAGTTGCTGAAACCTCAGGTTATGACGCACCTTGACGAACTATTGCGGCAAGAATGCCGACGATTAGGTGAGCCATTGCGTGAGGTTGTGATTCACCGTGACGGAAGATGTTGGCAATCGGAAATTGATGGTGCGAAGGCAGCGATAGAGAAACTGAGAAACGAAGGTGTGGTTGCTGAGGAGGGAACGCTGACCATACTAGAAATCTCTAAGACTGCGCCGGTTCGCCTTCGGCTATTTGAAGTACATGAAACTCAAGAACAACGTGCACACGTTGAAAACCCACAAATTGGCACATACACAATTATCAACAATGTTGAGGGTTTCCTTTGTTCGACAGGGAGAGCGTTCCCGCGCAAGGGGACTGTACAACCCCTCCATGTCCGCTGCGTCGTGGAAGGTCTGCCATTTAAGCAGGCATTAGAAGATGTTTATGCCCTAACAACACTGTCGTGGACGCGGCCGGAAGACTGTTCCCGCTATCCAATTACACTAAAGCTGACTGACCGATGGTTGGTTGAAGAGGCAAGTGAATATGATGAAGACGCCCTGAGATATTTGAACGAAGAAGACGAGCAACCAAAAAGGAGAGCAAGCGTATGAGCGATCCCGGTCTCCATACGTCCCTTTATACGCAGCTCTGTGACTGGGCTGAACTTATTGATGACGTAATTGTGGATCTTGAGATGCCCGGTGGAGAAAGGAAAACAGAGAGACGAGAGATTTTGAGCGGATTGTTGCGCGCTCTTGATACGGTGCCAGTCTCAAATTTGAAAGCAACAC
>VXZL01000029.1 GCA_009845505.1 Candidatus Poribacteria bacterium
AGTCAGCGTCACGTTATCCTGTTTTACAAGGTCTTTTATTTCCCATTCTGAACCATAAGCCGCCAACGCCTTTGTCTCTGGCGAGAGTCGCTCCATCACTTCCGGTGGGAACGGGTCGCGGAGACCGCGCTCGTCTTGGAAAAACTGCGTCTTATAGCGCAAAATCAGGAATCGCCGATCTCTGTCTTTCGGTTTCCAAACAAGGACACCGTGTGTCAGCATCTCGGTAATAATCACAACGTCTCCTGCTTTTGGTGTTACATTGACGAGAGCCGGATGGAGCGGTGCATCTATAGTATCAGGGTCAGGGAAAAACAGATTTTCTGGACGTTCAAATTCGCTTTTATGGGAACCCGGTAAGACGATCAGACCGCCGTCCCCCGGATAGACATCCGTGAAATAGAAGAAACACACAATATCATTTGTGAAGATCTGATTGTGTCTGACACCGTAGCGTCGCGTCCAGCGGAAATCTTCACCGCCACAGTGGAGCGGTGTCATCTCCTGTCGCTCGTGTGTATTCACAACAAGCGACCCGCGATTGAAGCGCGGTTTGTTCCACGTCAGTTCCTTGATGATGGACCACGTAGTAGGATGTAAAGTCAACGCCTCAAGCGATTTGTCAGCAGAGAACCCATTTGAAAACCCTTCACTACCGCGACTAATTCCGGGCGGCAATTCATCTGACGATGCTTGCACGAGTCGTTCGACCGCTGCCTGTGCGTTACTGAGTTCTTTTGGTGTTAGGACGTTCTCTAAATGCAGGTAGCCGCGTAGATCAAAGAGATACTTCTGTTTCGGTGTCATGTCTGTCCCTCACGTTTCTTTGCTAAATATGATATAAAGGTTTGCTTTATATTTCAAGATAATTTACAATAGTAAGTATCGGGCATACGACAACGAAGGTTCTTTTAGGTATATGAACGACTGCCGCAATGGAGGAATTCAAGGTGGACAATCAAGTAGTTCTCAGCAAGGAGTTTATCAAGCAGACCCTTGTGGATAATCGGCAGGCCCTGCAGAAATACGGGGTCAAACGGATTGGCTTGTTCGGCTCTTACGTGCGGGGGACGGCAACCGCCGCAAGCGACATTGATTTCCTTGTTGAACTCGAAAGACTAACTTTTGACGATTACATGGGGTTGGCTGTTTTTCTGGAAGATCTATTTGAGAAGGACGTTGATCTTGTGACCCCCACGTCCATCAAACCGGGTTACAAACCTTATATTGAAAGAGAAGTAGAATATGTCACGGAACTATAACTTATACCTCCAAGACATATTTAAACTTCCGATGCTGAAAACACAAATTCAACAAATCCTTAAAGAGAGAAACGGAGGACGCTATGTTTAACCGAACAATCCAGTCTATCTATGGACCCTTAACGTTGTGTTTGATACTTGGGATCGGTTTGGCAATCCTTTCTCATAGTGGACATACTGCAGAACCTGAAGTCTGGTTCTCCTTCAAAGGGAAAGATGTGAATGTTGCTGAAGATGCCAGCGGTAATGGTGTTGATGGTGTAATTATGGGCGGGGCACAGCGGGTGCCGAGTAAAGAGGGTGTCTTTGGGATGGGAATGGAATTCGGTGAGAACAAGGAGGACTTTATTGAATTTGATTACTTGATGCCTAACCCCGGCACGCTTGGATTCTGGTTTAAACCGTATTGGGACGGCGCGGGTGACGGAACTTACCGGTTATTCGATGCAAGCACGGTTGCGCTCTCCTTCTCTATTGGGAAAGGCACCTTAGTAGGGCAACTTGAAGACCAGTTCGTTTTCTTGATAGAGAGTGCTCTGGATATAGATGCGCTGATGACCGTTCCCGCCGCTGATGTTGTTAAGAAGGATGAGTGGATGCACATAGCGGTGACGTGGAATTTTGTAGATGACGCTTTCATCTACATTAACGGCGAGGAAGTCGCAACGAAAACTGGCATCGGACCGTTTCCTGAATTCCATAGACCGCCAAGGATTGGGGGCAATAACAAGTTTAATTACAGAGTCGCTGCATCGGGTGCTAACGGTGTTATTGATGAATTTGCCATTTACGGTGAGGCTTTATCGGATAAAGATATCCAGACGGAAATGGACCTCCGTGTCTCCGATGTTGAGCCTGAGGGTAAACTCGCTGTTACTTGGGGTAGGATAAAATCTGAGCGATAACAACTTTACAGGTTAGTGTTGGCGAGGTTAGGAAACCTCGCCAGCGGCGAAGGATGTCCCACATCAGTATGTGCAGATATTTTCGGGCTTTACTATAAGCCTCATCCGAGACCTTGTTATATTGAGTAAGCGACCAATTCACCCATCTCGCTCCCATAGCAGCTAATTGCAGGTGCAGCATGGTCACCGGATACAATGAGGAGTATATTGGGTTTGTGGGTCGTTGGCATGGTTTATTCCCAAGGTTTGAGGATAATCTTAGAGCTTTCGTGAGATGCAGAGGTCTCGAATGCCTGTTGAATCTCGCTCATCGGAAAGATATTACTAATGAGCAGATCGAGGATCGGTGAACCTTCGATAACCCTCATCAATCCCGGAAATTGACTCAAGTTATAGTGCCATGCACCAGCGAGGCGTAACCCTTTACCGATGAGATCAGGGCTGACGTGAATAATAGTGTCGTTTCCACCGCTTTGACCGACGAAGGCGATGGTGCCGCGTCTACGCGTCGCGTCAATACAGAGTCTATGTGCTTGGACGTTCCCTGAACAGTCGAGGGCGAAATCGACACCGCGTCCATCTGTTGTGAGATCGCGAATCTGGTCGACTGCATCTTCATCCGTTGGGTTGATGACCGCTTCGGCTCCCATCTGTTTTGCGCGTTCGACGCGCCACGGAATCAGTTCCGCCGCGATGACTTTCGCACCACGGAAACGGGCGTTGGTAATCGCACCGAAACCGACAGGACCGATCCCCGTGATTAACACAGTGTGGGTCGCGTTGACACCCATCTCGTCGAAGGCGCGATAGGACGGTCCCAAGGCGCAACATGCCAGCGAGGCGTGTTCGTAAGACACATTGTTTGGAATCTTCGGGAGCAACCAAGACGGCTTGACGATATACTGTGCCATCGTCGCACTACCGTAACGGGAACCGGTGAATTCCTCGAAATTGTAGTTGTTTTCACAGTGGATGTAATCTCCATCGGTGCAAAGCACGCATTTCCCACACGGATATTGCGGCATCACAACCACCCGATCACCGACTTCCACTTTTCCGGGTTGTGCGATGTCAACAACCTCCCCCGCCGCTTCATGTCCAAGCCAATCGCTTTTGTGCCCGTGTTCAAAAGAATGGTATTCATTACACATCGGGGATGCGTGAATTTTTACGACGACCCAATCCTCTTTCGGTGTTGGATCTGGAACGTCAATCAATCCTGCCCGGTGTTCACCTAAAATTGCTGCTACTTTCATGGTTGTTCCTCGTTCTTTCTGCTAAAGGTATAGGAATATTTCAGTTAAGTCTCCGCACATTTTAGCAT
>VXZL01000059.1 GCA_009845505.1 Candidatus Poribacteria bacterium
GGAGTTCTCGACGGATAAGTGTGATTAGCATCTATTATACCTCCACACGCACAAAGGCAAGATAGGCTCCCGACAGAAGCACCACAACAAATAGCGTCAGCAACAGCAAATCCATCGCTGCAGCGTTGAAATCTTTGCTCAGACTCAGTGTATCTTCAAATTTTGGTATTGCCTCTGGACTAACGGGTTTCTTAGACATGCCTTCCGGAACGCCGATCAGATGGAGGCTTTCAGGATCTCCCCTATCGGTGTCAACGATGAATACGTGATATTGGCGACCGTAGTGCTGGGCGTTTTCCAAGAATTGCAGATGCCGCTCAAAACCGGTGCCAGCAAAGGATTCGAGAAGCTGCTGGACAATCGCAGCCGGTGAGATACGGGTAACGGCGCGCGCCTGTTGAACTTGTTCGACCTGCTGCATTAAGCGTTCTTCAATCAGACGTTCTTGCGCTGCTTTGTCTTCGATAACAAACTGGCTTCCTACCTGCATATCCCGCAGCTTGGATACACCTGTTTTGTGAAAGTACGCCTCCCAAAGTTTATTATTGATTTGCTTTCGACGCACCTGAAGTTCATCAGAGGACATTGGAGAGGAAAAACCACTCGCGATCGAGGCAAGAATGTTGGGCATAAAAACGACAAAGGTGACCCACGCCAGCAAAAGTATCACGAGGCTCACTGCACTCTGCCGCGCACGCGCCGATACCAATAGACCTAATACCAGAAAAAGACTCGTATACAAGATCGCAATAAAGCAGATGATACCTAAACGTCCCCACGCCTCTGCACCAAGGTGGAGGGTTCTAGCTGTGGAAATCAGCAGTAGGTTCATCAATACCGCAATCCCAAACGGGATACTCACACTAATCAACGCGCCTAAGAACTTGCCCATAAGAACGGTATGCCGTGGAATTGAATTCGCCAACATCAAACGCAGCGTGCCTCGCTCACGTTCACCGCAAATAGAGTCGAAGGTGAACAAGAGCGCGACGAGACTCAAAGCATAGCCGATTATAAACCCCCAGTCCACTTTGGTGACATCTGGACGAATATTTGTCAAATTGTGGGGCACAGCAGGATACTGCATTCGCCAGAAACTACTTAGATTATTGCTGTCCCAGAAGTGATAGGGTGTCTCAACGGTTCCTGATAAAAAAGTATCGCGCCCTTCTGCGCAGAAATGAAGCGGAGATGGCTTTTTGTAAAGTTTTCCAGGTCCCTTTCGTGCGAGGTCATATAAACTGTCTGCACGTGCCTCTAAGATATTGCGCGCCTCTACAACAAAAGAGAGGTGCCTCTGTATTCTCGCGGGATGCTCACGGAGATGCACAACGGCGTTGGTCAGCATCAAGCCTAACAACAACACTGTTGTGAGGGCAAATCTGAGACTATTGAGATTATCATAGAGTTCGCGTTTTGCGATATACCACATCATTTTATACTTCGCTCTTGACGAAAATCAGAAATATTATTGTAAACAGAACTATGTTGATTGTTAGCAATAAGAATAAATCTGGTAACGCTCGTTTTGCATTTGTGCCTATCCTACTTCTTTGAAAAGAAAACTGGGGCAAAGTGTCCCAGGCCACGCCTGTTTTGTCTGGAGCAAACCACGAGCGAGACTTAAACACATCTCCATCGTGTAGATAGGCAATAACTGTTCGTTGGTACTGCCGAACTGCCTCAAAAAAATCTTGGAGACCTTTTAAATCCGTGCCTGCCCAGGCCTGTGTTGCAGCGTCGTACATTCCAACTGGCGAAAGTTTCAATAGCGTTCTATCAACGAATACCGGTTTCACAAAAATGTCATCGAGTGCTTGCTTTCGGATGAGCCACGTTTGGTCTGCTGTATCAATGATCTGAGGTCCGAGGAAACCATAGTAATTTTGCGCGTGTGGGACCCGCGGTAGCGATTCCGCATTGAGTTCGCCTTTATAGTAGAGCACTGTCCAATAGTAATAGGATAACGTCAATCGATTTTCGCTGAATCCATCTCCAGCACCCCATCCGTTAGAACTGTTTATGTCAAACATTGGGTCTTCTCCGGGGACAGGGTCGGTAGCAAGGAAGTGTTTGCGTTTTCTATCGAATTCCTCCCATATTTGCTTAATTTGACTGAGAGCGGATGCCCCACGTTCTGCTGAGGGGTCTTGTGGAGTTGTTGTGGTAAGAACCACGTTTGGATAGACAAGCACCAAAAATCCCCAAACAAAGATGGATAGCATAAGCGCAGTACTTGTCCTACCAGTCATCGCTGAAACCAGCAGCCCGATGAGGTAAAACACCGATAGATAAGTGACGGAGGCAAAAATAATCCCACCGATACAGAGGAAATCATCGGTTGTTAGGTAAATTGAAGCGGATGTCGTTAGCAAAAGCATCGCGAGCAGCAGACTCATCAGCAAAGGCATAAGTAGACACACCATCGCGCTGAGATATTTCGCAAGTAGAATATAACCGCGCTGGACAGGATTCGTTAAAATAAGACGTAATGTGCCCGCCTCATATTCCCCCGCAAGCGCATCATAGGCAAATATAAGTGCCAGTAAACTGAGGACAACCTCAAAAATAAAAACAATATCAATTGACGAGAAAATGTTAAGAAACGAATTGTCTGAGCTATTCATGCCGGCATCCCAAAGTGACGGAACAAGCCAGTAAGATACCCGAATTTCGTTCCCGAGTCGCTTATCTAATCCAACATTGAATATACTCAATGGATTGGGAGGTCTATCGATATCCAATCTGGATATCCCCGGCGAATAGGCGGGTCTTTTGTATAGTTCTTGCCGATGAGTCTCCACAGAGGTGTTATAGTCTGCCAAACGCCGCTCGTAATCTTGGATGAGTACAGCAGTAACAGCAACAACCAGCAATAGGGTGATAAAGACAGCCGCAGCAAAACGGAATGTCATTAGGTTATCGAGTATTTCTCTGCGGATAAGTGTTAGTAGCATCTGTTATACCTCAACGCGCACAAACGCAAGATACGCCCCGGATAAAAGCACAACGAAAAACAGTGCTAATAACAATAAATCCATCATCGCAGCGTTAAAATCGCGACTGAGGCTCAGTGTGTCTTTAAATTTGGGAATCGCCTCTGGCCTGACAGGTTTCTGTGACATACCTTCGCGAACACCGAAAACGTGGAGGCTCGTTGGGTCTGCCTTATCGGTTTCAGCAATGAATACTCGAAATTGCTGGGCGTGAGATTTAATGTTGTCTAAAAATTGCAAATGCCGTTCAAAACCGGTTCCAGCGAAGGACTCAAGAAGGTGTTGGAAAATGGCAACAGGTGAAATACGGGTGATGGCGCGTGCGCGATTCATTTGAGAAATCTGTTGATTTAATTGCTCTGCGTGTAACCGCTCCTGTTGCTCAGCATCTCTGGTGACAATCTCACCTCCCAATCGTATCTTCTCCCTCACATCCTCAGGTATGTCATCCGAATAAGAGTAGTATTTATCCCAAAGTTCATCCAGTTCA
>VXZL01000379.1 GCA_009845505.1 Candidatus Poribacteria bacterium
CTCAAAATCCAGCGGGCCCTAGGTCCATGTCGGTTCGAGTCCGACCTCCGGCATGTGGCGATGGTTTCAGTAGACCCATCGCCTTTTCTGTTTGCGCTACATCGCAACAATTTTGCGCATCCGTTTTGCGAGATCAATTTGTGCGTCCCTGTCGCCACCGACTTCATGAATGACGTAGCCGTCGTAACCGATGGCACGGAACCCTTCCATAACTGCCTGCCAGTCTGTATCTCCGTCTAATAGGTTGACGAACCGATGGTCGCTGCGGGAGAAATCCTTGAAGTGTACCCGTTTAATACGGTGTCCGAGTTCGCGGATCCAGTGTTCTGGGTAACCGTAAGCCATCATGTTCGCGGTATCAAGATAGGTGCCGACCCATTCGTTATCTATTTCATCAACAATATCTCGCATCTCCTTTGGACTCAGCAAGAATTTGTTCCAGACGTTTTCAAGCCCGATTGCAACTTGATGTTTTGCCGCGGAAGGTGCGAGGTCTTTAAGAATACCGACAAGGTTATCCCAAACCTGTTGGTATGTACCTTCAACGGTAAGTTGTCCCGGATGCAGTAAAATTCCGCCGACACCAAGGGCACCCGCGACTTCTAAGCCGCGTGCCAGAGAGACTGCCCCTTTTTCGCGTGCTGTTGCGTCCAGACTTAACAAATTGCCTCGGTCGGCGTAGCCTGCTGTGATACTGCTGATTTCAATACCTGCGTCGGCACACTTCGCGGCGATGCCTTGTAGTTCCGTATCGCTCATATTAATGTCGGTATCCTGTCCTTCACCGAACGTGAGTTCGACGGCATCGTAACCGGCATCCTGACAGAGCGAAAGTGTATCGTCTAAGGACATACCGCCAAGGATAATTTGGGTAACGCCTATCTTCATTTTCTCTCCTTTTCAATATGAAATTGCGTGGCTGTTAGAGATTGTATACAAAGGTGTCGAGTTTCAAGGCACTGTGGACACCGAATCTCAACGTAGTAGGCATCGTTAAACACGCTATCAATCAGATTATGTGAAGAATCTGTCAACGGATTTCCCGAAAACTGATCCAAAACCTCGTATTCCGTATCGCAATCTGGACAGATTTGCAAGTCGTGTCCGATGTCAGTCTGGTCGAGCCATGGCATTGTTCCTGCCCCTCTTAAGAAGAAACCAAGAATTCAGAAACGGATTTGAGGTATCGACTGGGAAGGCGTACGTTGACATGAACGGCTTCCGCCGCGTATTCCGTATTAAGCACAGTGCCGTGCTTGTAGAGTAAATCCAGCACTTTTCCTTCCGTGTATGGGATACTGAAAGAGAGGTTAGTGCCACGTTCACCGAAACGATGTGCCAAGGCATCCGTTAATTCCTTGATGCCGTCGCCGCGTTGTGCCGAGATGGGGAACGCATCTGGATACTGACTCTTTAGAATTTGTAGGCTTTCTTCATTTTTGAGGTTATCAATTTTATTGAAAGCCATGAACATCGGAATATCGGTAGCATTTAGTTCTTCGAGAACCACGTTCACGGCAGCGATCTGTGCTTCTGCTTCCGGGTGGCTCACATCAACAACATGGAGCAGAAAGTCGGCTTCTGAAACCTCTTCGAGAGTTGCTTTGAATGCTTCGACTAACTGGTGTGGCAGTTTCTTGATAAACCCGACGGTATCACTTAACAGAATCTGCTGCTTTTGTGGCAAATCCACTTTCCGTGTGGTAGAATCTAAGGTTGCGAACAGCTTATCTTCAGCTAAAACAGTTTCGCCTGTCAGCGCGTTGAAAAGTGTTGATTTCCCAGCGTTTGTGTATCCAACGAGTGACACTTTGATTTTTTCAGAACGGTTTTTACGCTGAACGTGACGTTGCTTCTCGATGGCTTGAAGTGCTTTTCTGACCTGCCCGATGTTCCGGCGAACCCAGCGTCTGTCCATCTCAAGCTGCGTTTCACCAGGACCGCGGAGGTGTCTACCGCCGCCGCCACCCGTTGCGAGTCGTGAGAGGTGTGTCCACATCCGTGTCAGACGCGGCAACGCATATTCGAGCTGCGCCAATGCGACTTGGAGTCGCGCCTCTTTGGTGAGTGCGCGTTGCGCAAAAACTTGGAGGATGAGTCCTGTCCTGTCAATAGTGGTAATATCAAATGCCTTCTCAAGGTTCCGATTCTGCCCCGGTGACAGTTCTTCATCAAAGATAATTGCATCGGCGTTGAGTTCTTCAATTAACGGTTTGATCTCTTCCACCTTGCCTTCGCCGATAAAATACGTTGGACTGGGCATGTTGCGAGGCTGGATGGTTTCACAGACGACTTCAATACCAGCAGTTTCTGTGAGTTGACGGAGTTCTTGTATTGATTCTTCAGTTTCGTGCATCAGGGTATCTCTGAGTTTTACACCTACTAAGATTGCGCGTGTAGGCGGATTCGGTGCACGGGTGTCGTAAAATTCTTGCATCAAGCACTCCTTTCTTGTTTTGAAAGTATACCGAAGCACAGGTCTCAGTCTATCTAACAACAGGGACTTTAGGGTATAGTTTATCAGATCTACGGGCTTTTTTCAATTGAAATCTAATTTTGAGAAGATACTTCAGATTTTCTGATGTTTTTTCTTGTCTCTAAGTTCGTTTTGTGTTATACTTTAATGTCACGATGAAAAATGCTAAAGATTCTACGTCTCCAGTGATTACAATAAATCGAAAGGCGCGGTATGACTATCACTTGCGTGATCGGTATGAAGCCGGTGTTGTCTTGCAAGGCACTGAAGTGAAGGCGATTCGCTCCGGACGGCTTAACCTCACTGATAGTTATGCGCAGGTGACAGACGGCGAAGTCTTTCTGATTGATGCTCATATCGGTCCGTATGAACACGGGAATATTGCGAATCACGAGCCGAAACGGAAACGGAAACTATTGTTGCATCGACGGGAGATCACGAAGCTTGAACGTTCGATCCGTTCAAAAGGAATGACCATCGTCCCGACGCGTGCCTACTTTAGCAACGGTAAAGTCAAATTAGAGTTGGCTGTTGCGATGGGTAAGCGGCTTTATGATAAACGCGATAAAATTGAACGTGAAGCGACTGCAAATGAGATACGGGCATATAATTGATAGCGTTCGTAGACGGATGAATCGGTAGTAGAATCCTATTGGTACAATTTCTATTCTAACCATCTATTTCCTATCTGGGGGTGTCAAGGTTTCGACGAAGGTGAATGAAATATAGGTTGCATGTCGAGGTCTCCGCAGGCCTCGTTAAATAGGCGGAACACTTATAAATGCTGATGAAGAATTAGCATTAGCTGCTTAATAACGCGGCTACGCTTGACTGACCTGTTGCCCGTCAGGAAGGTTAAAGCGTCGCAATACGGGCTAGCCGTTCGCTTGTTCTCAAAGGGCGAGCCGCGAACCATCTTTTGAGATAGTCTATTCTGAATCCTGCACGGGGGAGTCTGGTAGGCGAACCTAAAAACCTGTGATAAGCATGTAGTAGCCTCTATTG
>VXZL01000442.1 GCA_009845505.1 Candidatus Poribacteria bacterium
ATCTCTGGTGACAATCTCACCTCCCAAACGTCTCTTCTCCCTCACATCATCAGGTATGTCATCCGAATAAGAGTAGTATTTATCCCAAAGTTCATCCAGTTCATCTTCAAATTGCGAAGAGCGTTTCCGAAATTCATCATAGGACATAGGTGGCGATGAAAGACCATTGGCAATAGAAGCGAGTGTACTCGGCATGAAAACCACAAGAACTGTCCAAATCAATAGAAGCACGACAAGACTGACGGCACTTCGTTGTACACGCGTCGACACCAATAAACCTAACCCAAGAAACAGGCACGTGTATAGAAGTGCAATAAAATAGATAATACCTAAACGTCCCCACGCTTCCATATTGAGGTGAACGGCACTTGATGTGGAAATTATCAATAGGTTCATCAACACGGCAAGCGTAAACGGGATACTGATGCTTATCAACGCTCCTAAAAACTTGCCAATGAGTACAGTGTGCCGTGGAATTGAATTCGCCAACATCAATCGTAATGTCCCGCGTTCACGTTCAGTGGAGATTGCGTCAAACGTGAACAACAGTGCGATGAGGCTTAAGACGTAGCCGATGATAAAACCCCAATCCAATTCGGTGACATTTGGACGGATATTATACAGATTGGGATTGGACGATGGATATGCCAGTATCCAGAAACTCTCCAGCGTGCCAGCACCCCATCGATGGTAGCTGCCCTGTGCATACCTTGATAAAAACGGCTCGCCGCCGTCTGCACAAAAACGGAGTGGAGACGGTTTTTTGTAAAGATTTCCAGGACCTTGCTCGGCGAGTTTATACAGGCTGTCAGCGGCATAATTCGCTAAACGATTTTGATATCTGGTGACCCCGTCGCGATATTCTTGTATCCGTTTGGGATGCTCTCGGAGGTAAACAACCGCATTCGTTAACATCAAACCCAGCAGCAGGACGGTTGTGAGAGCGAAGCGGAGGCTATTGAGATTGTCGTAGAGTTCGCGTTTTGTAATATGCCACATTGGTTGTTGGTTGTTGGTTGTTAGTTATTGGTTGTTGGTTAAGAGCCACTCCGTAACAATCAACTACAGTTTGGAGTACTCCAAGAACTCGCGAATTGTTACAAGTCCCCTCTTAACTTACAGCCTATAACCAACCACCAATAGCCATCCTACACTTCACTTTTGATGAAGATTAGAAATATTGCCATGAAAAGAATGACATTGATTAGCAGCAATAGACAGACATCGGGTAATGCGCGTTTTGTATTTACGCCGATGTCGCTTCTTTTAAAACGGAATTGCGGCAGTCTGCTCCAATCGACTGCCCCTTGGTTGGCGGAAAACCATTGTTGTTCCCCAAAAGCCTCTTTGTCATAAAAATGGTTGATGACTCTTTGGCGATATTGACGCGCTGCATCGAAAAAATCACGGATACCGTTCAAATCTGTGCCTGTCCAGGCTTGCGTTGCTGAGTCATAGATGCCCATGGGTGAGAGCTTCAGTAAGGTTTTATCAATACCTGCAGGTCGCACAAAGATATTTTCAAGTCCAGGTTTTCGGAGCAGCCATGTTTTCTCTGCATTACCGATAACGCGGGGTTCAAGAAAGCGGAAATAACCCTGAGCGTGTGGAACTTGTGACTCAGATTGCTCATTAATTTTGCCAATATTAAGGGTATTCTTGAGGTAAACATTTAATTTTGATGTGCGTTGTATAAGGTATTCACTACTCCATCCGGATGCTCCAATACCAAACCACATGCTTTCGCCGGGAACAGGGTCATTGACGAGAAAATCCTTTCGTTCCCTGTCAAATTCTTCCCATATCTGTTTCATCTGATTCGCGGTAGAATCAATTTGTGCGCGCGGCGGACTCGATGGCGACATCACGGCGAGAATCATGTTTGGATAAACCAACACCAGAAATCCCCAGGCGAACATAGATAGCATGAGGGCGGTGCTGGTCCTACGAGATACCTCAGAAATCAGCATCCCAATGAGGTAAAACACCGATAGGTATACCAGCGATGTTAGAACAATCCCACCAATGCGAAGAAAATCATCAGGTGAAAGCGAGAGGGAACGGTTGTTCGTTAGCAAAATCATCGCGAAGAGGAGACTTAACAGCAACGGCATAAGCAGACAGAGCATTGCACTGATGTATTTTGCAAGCAGAATGTGTCCACGCCTCACCGATTGTGCCAGAACAAGACGTAAGGTGCCGCGTTCGCGCTCACCAGCGAAAGCATCGTAGGCGAATAGCAGTGCTGTCAAGCTGAGGATAACCTCAAAGATGAAGACGATATCAATTGATGTGAAGATGTTAAGAAACGGGTTATCTGACCCGTGCATGGAAGCGTCCCAAAGTGTAGGTACAAAGGCGTGATAGATTGGAACTTGGTTTCCGAGTTGTTTATCAAATCCGGCGTTGAAGATACTCAGCGGATTCGGTGGACGATCTATATTCAATTCATAACCCGAATAGGCTTTGAACTCTTGGAGTTTATCCTGATGTGTTTTGAGAGCGGTGTTATAAGCTGCCAACCGCCGTTCATAATCCTGAATAAGCACAGCAGTATTTGCGACGACAAGCAAGAGTGTGATGAAGACGGCTGCGGCGAACCGGAAGGTCATCAGGTTATCGAGGAGTTCTCGACGAATGAGTGTGATCAGCATCGGATTTTCTCTCCACAGGTTTAGGTATTTCAAACTTGCAGGGTTGAATATAGATCGGTTTTAATACGGGACACTATTATAGTTTATTGTAGCACTATGTTAAGAACCCAATCTACATCTTTTTCTTCATTAAAAACTTTCGTTGATGGCGGAGTTCTATAGGGTAGGCACAAGACCTGAGTTTCGGTCTCAGGCGGGTGACGGTGGCAAACGGCGGAGTTCTATAGGGTGGGCACAAGACCTACCCCTACAGCGAGGATAATGCGTTCAGATACAATGTGGTAGGTGCGTTTTGTGCATCAAGAAGGCACAAACTAACAGTTCGTGCTACAAAGTGTGGGAAGTTGCTTATAGGTAAGGAGAAAATAAAAGGTGGGCTTACCTGGAATCGAACCAGGGACCTCGCGCTTATCAGGCGCGCGCTCTAACCGTCTGAGCTATAAGCCCGCGAGGAGTGTTTTGGTGAAGAGATAGATGTTCAGGGAAGAACACCTATGTCTTTCTTTTTAAAACGCAATATTAATTATACACCCTGCAGCAGGGTTTGTCAAATTAATTCGTGAAAAAGAGATGTTGTCTTGGGTTTCGTAGGATTGAGGGGTGTTAAAAAAGAAAACTGCTGATGTCAGAGGACACCGACAGTTTAAGGAAAATGTTCTTGAAAGTTAAATAGTTTAGTGCGTGTCTTGTAAGGTAAAGAGCGTTTGAACATAAGCACTGTGTGAGAGTGCGTATGTTAGTTGCTCCTTAGAAAGGAGGTGATCCAGCCGCAGGTTCCCCTACGGCTACCTTGTTA
>VXZL01000366.1 GCA_009845505.1 Candidatus Poribacteria bacterium
GGGTACCCGGGACACCATAGACAAAAGCACAACTGGCCGTCTTTAGCGCAGGAACTTCGCCTCATCAGAAAAGGGATCCCGTTTTTAACATCAGATGACAAGGATCGGATTCTGGGCGGCACAGCTGCACAGATTTGGAACCTGACAACATGACAACAATTCATAAGTGTTGGGGAGAGATGGCTTACTCTGATTCAGATAACGCGGGTCAGCCACTACTTTTCTTACACGGCACTGGGTGCGATTTATCGGATTGGGCAGCGGTGATTAAAGGATTACCTCCGCACTTACGTTGCATTGCTCTCAATTTCCGTGGACATGGACAGAGTGCTGTACCTACGCAACCTTTCACATTAGCCGATCTCGCTGACGATGTTGGACATTTGATAGACTATTTGGAACTTCAAAGATTAGTGATTGTTGGGCACAGTCTCGGTGGGATGGTAGCGATGGAAGTTGCCAAACACTCACCATGTGTTGCTGGATTGGTTTTGTTGGAAGGCTGGACAAGTCTCTCTTCTGCGGGTAGTACTTTCGACGCTGGACGCTTTTACGGTTCACTGCCCCAAACCGCGATCGCGCAAATTCAGTGGAAATCTGAAGAGACGCGAAGTCGTTTTAAGTCTGAGGTTTGGGATAGTTTTTGGGAATCGGTAAAAGAATTCGATGGCTATGCCTACCTTGGGCAGGCACGGATCCCCATCTATGAAGTCTTTGGGAGTATGGGACGGAATGATGCGACTGCACAGCAGCTGCGTATTCCGCCCAACTCGAACATTCAATGGGTTTGGATTCCAAATACTGGGCATTACCTACCGCATGAATGCCCAGATGAAATCAGTAAAGTCATAGGAACGTTCCCTATGCCGTAGCTTTTAAGCCTGAGGAATTTCGACCGGCAAATCCAGCCGGTCACCCCACTCTTTCCATGAACCTATGTAGTTGCTGACTTTCGGGTATCCTAAAAGCCGCAATGCTAAATAGGCTTGGGAAGAGCGGTATCCGCCCTGTCAGTAGCACATTACCTGTTTGTCGGGTGTAATACCAACCGCTTCATACATTTGCTGGAGTTCATCGGCAGGTTTGAAAGCCCCGGCTTCGTCAAGATTATCGAGCCATTCAATGTGAATAGAGCCGGGGATGGCACCTGCACGCTCTGCACGGGCAACCCTACCGTAATGTTCATCATCTGTGCGCGTATCTAAACGGATAAAGTCGTCTCGACTGAGTAGCACACGGATGACATCGGCATCCATGTGTATGTCGTGTTGGGGATTTATCGGGAAAGGTGGCACCTCTGGCGGTTCAACCCCTGTTGTACTCACAGGTCCATCCGCTGTGAGCCATGCTTTAAACCCGCCATCTAACAAACGGGTTTCCGGATGTCCTAAATACTCACAAAACCAAAATCCCCGTGAGGCACGCGTGCCAGAGATGTCCTCATACCAGACAATCGGTTTACTCGGATCAAGTCCGCGTTGCTGAAACAGATACGCTATCATCCACATAAAGGTATCAAAAGTCTCTTTGCTGGTATCAATAAGGCTTAAACCGAATAGATCCAAATGAAGTGCGCCGGGAATATGTCCACGCATATATTCATAAGTCGGTCGTGTATCAACGATGCAGTAGGTGTCATCGTCGAGGGTGCCTTTCAATTCGTCAGCAGAGATAACCAATTGTGGATTTACATAGCCTTTGTAATCATCCATTTTAACTCCTTCTGTAATTATGGTGGATCTTAAGAATTATTTCGACACTTGGTATCGGCGAGGTTAGGAAACCTCGCCTACCGCGGTTATAGGTTTTACTAACTATAGGATGCCGTCGGCGTGCGTCGGTTTCGCTACGCCTCTTTCGGCACTTGTCTATTAACAAGTTTTATTGTTTTCCATCTTCCGGTCCGATACCAGAGCCACATCACCATGCCTTGAACAACATTTGAGAGGGCAATCCCCAACCAAACGCCGTTGAGTCCAATGAAATGCGACAGTAGAATCACCAGCCCTAAACCGACACCTACCTGTGAAGCGAGGGTAATGATCATCGGAGAGAGTGTATCCCCAGCACCGTTGAGTGCTCTACCTAAAATAAGCGAAAAAGCGATAAATCCAAACGTTGGGGATAGAAACTGCAGGTAAACAGCACCTATTTCGACGACCACAGGGTCGTTAGGCGCGAAAATCCGAATGAACATCTGCGGGAAAACGAGGAAAACTGCCCCAATGACTGCCATGAGCGCAGCCCCTAAAAGGTTCGCAATCCGTGTCGATCTTTCGGCGCGTTCCATCTGATTCGCGCCTAAATTCTGTCCGACCAATGGGGAAACGGAGTTTGCGATACCGAAACCGGGATTCATGACCAAAATCCGAAGCCGCATGCAAATTGTATATGCAGCGACGATATCCTTACCGTAGGGCCCAATTACCCATAAGAAACCGAGTCTCGATAAATGCCGCCAGAACCCTTGCATAGAACTGTAAACACCGAGTCGTAAGATGTCAAGCATTTGAGCGAAGTCTATCCGAAACTGAACTCGCCGTAGTGAAACCGGGGCGCGGTCCGTCCAACACAAATAGAGTAGCACAACCGCCCCCACACCCCGTCCGATGAGGGTTGCGTACGCTGATCCAGCAACCCCGAGCTTCGGGAAACCCCATAAGCCGAAAATCAGCAACGGATCAAGTACAATGTTAATCAGTGTTGAAAACACCAACACGACCATTGGCGTGAAAGAATCACCACCAGAGCGAAAAATAGAACCGAGTGCCATCGACACAAACATCGTACTGATACCCAAGAGTGTGATACGCATGTAAGTCGTGCCGAGGCGTAACACCTCTGGATCCACCATTCGGACAGCAAGCAGACCATACTCGGCTAACGGATAACCGATCAGCGTAACACCAACAGAGAAGAAAACGGCTAACAGAATTGCCTGCATCGCGATATGCTCTGCTTGTGCGAGATCGCGAGCACCGAGATACTGCGCCACCATAATCCCAGCACCTGTGGAGATACCGAGTGTAAAAACCCCGATTAATCGGAGTAAATTCCCACTCACACCGACAGCTGCGATTGCCCCTGGACCCAACCTTCCGACGAAAATCATATCAACGATGTTGAAGGCATCTTGGAGAATGTAGCTGAATATTATCGGTACAGAGAGCCGTAGAAGGTGTCTAAAAATACTTCCACGGGTCAAATCGCCCCGTGCTTTTCTCATATTTTTTGTATTTGGGTTCCTACTTAGAGCTGCTTAGCTGCTCCACTGAATTGCAATATCTGACAAGAATGTTCTGGTATCAGACTTACGGATTCTGTACAAGCCAAGTCCATATTATCAGAATTCCGTTCAGCCGTCAAGACGAAAATCTGGGTTTCCGGCGTATTGTGTATCTCTGAACCAGAAAAACGCTTAAGGA
>VXZL01000665.1 GCA_009845505.1 Candidatus Poribacteria bacterium
CACAAACTGGGAAGTTTGTGCTACAAAAGAGCAGCATGCGTAAGTTCTATTATTTTTTCATGAACAGAAAATCTGATTGGCAATGAAATCGGGGATAGGGATTGCCCGTAGTTTTTCACCAGGGTTCGTTACACAACAGACAGTGGTAATCTCCCCACGTGCGATGTCTTTTCCTTGATGTGTAAAGTGAAATTGATAGGTGAGCGATTTCGTCCCTTTTTTGGAGATCCGGAGGCGGATGTCAACCTCATCTTCAAACCGGAGTGGACTTAGATACTCACACGAAGCGGCGAGTCGAGGCCATCCGATTTTGTCTCCATTCCATTCGGTTGCGACACTTGTCCCTAAGCTGCGTAGGAACTCGTGTTCAGCGGACTCCATGAAGACGAAAAATCGTGTAAAATGGACAATCCCTGCCATATCGGTGTCAGCGAACTCAATTTTTCGCTTGGTTCGGTACTCAGTGGGCATTTTTCAGGGTTATGGGTTATGGGTTGTTGGTTGTCAGAGGAATAGTTGTCAGTTGAAGAGGGTTGGGATAAACCAGACACCTCTTAACTGACTGCCAACGGCTAACTGCTGACCGCTATCCCGCTACATCTTCGGAAAATCTGGAACATCCTCATACCGGCTCCAGGTCTCTGAGTAGATGCGCCAGTGTCCATCCGTCGGATCTACCATGAGATTCAATTTTTTCGTGCCGTAATCGGAGTAAGCCGGTCGGCTGCCACTTGCACGGGTACCGGTGAACTTTTGCAAGAACTGGACATCCGCTACTGCCCGGTCTCCGTTAACTTGTAAATTAGAGATAGAGACCTGGATTTCAGCATATATGCTGTTCAACCGCTTCATCTTCTCTCGGAGCTGTCCCTTTGAGAGGTGGACGGAGGTTTCTTTTCCACCGCGGACAGTGACACGCGTAATCCGGGACCTCTCTGAATAGATGGACATATAGGTGTTAAGGTCCTTCTCTTCCCAAGCCTTCTGCCACTTCCCCAAAACCTGCCGCACTTTGAGCTGCGTATCAATAGGTGCGTTCCCATCAAAGGGGTTCCCAGATGCTTCACCGGAGACAGTATCCGCCCCGGGCGACGGCACGTTTGGCGCGAGTGCAATAGCGTCGGACATCTGACCGATCTGATCGTTAATGATTCTCCATTTACGTCTGAAAAACCCTTTTTTCTGAATAGTAAGTGTACGGACATGCGTCTCAATGATACTCTCACCGCCCTGTAAAGTTACGCTGATGTTGTCAACGACATGCCGGTCTTTCTGACGCGGGACAGGCGTATAGGTCGCTTCTGCGAGATTAACAACATGGGTCTGCGACAGAAGTTCAGTGGCACGCCGAAAACTCGATGCCCTTGTTTTGCGAGCAGACTTGTCCCATAGATCGGTATAGGTCCTCACATCTTGAGATTCCAAAGCACTTTTCCAACTCAGGACGACTGGTAAGACAGGACTTTTAGGCTGTGCTCCATTCTGCTGCGGTGGATCCGTGTCTGGAAGTGTCGCGACGAAGTCACTTCCAACGATCTCGTCTTGAATAATTTTCCAGCGCTGTTGAACAAATCCCTGTTTTTCGATAAAAAGATTTCGCAACTGCTGCTGGGGTTCTCCTGAAAGGTGCGCTGTTACTGGAATTCCCTCAATTCGGTAGCGGTTGGGATATCGCGGCACTCGGAACGTTTGTGTGGCACCGCCAAGGTTAACCTCCAGCCGGGTGCCGCCTCTGAGAAGCCCTACTGTCTCCTGATAGCCGGTATCGGGACGTTGGCGGGCACGCTTTACCCAGAGCGCATCATACTTTTTAACACTGCCGGACTCAAGTGCGTTCTTCCATTTTGCCAAAAAGGCAGTCGGGGTTTCACTCGAACTCATCAATACCACTAAGAGCACAACGAAAGCGATAACAATGCCGCTAATACTCCCACCCCATATTAGGCTTCGCGGTATATTAGGTTTCTTCGCCTGGTTTTGCTGGTTCTGTACGTCTTTCACAATTGACCCTCCGTGTTTAATTGGGAGACGTGCTTAGAAGTTTGGCACGTTCTCATAGATTTGCCAGACTTCGTGATGGATTTTCCAAGCGTTCCCAACCTCATGCATCCAGACTTCGCGAATCCAGATATTGTAGAGGGCAGTAGCGTTTTCGTCTGCTGCGGGTGTGACCAATCGGGTCAGTCGATTGATACCGATAACGCTCTCGCCTTCAACCTGAGTGTCCATTTTGACTTTGCTCCACCCATAGGTGTTCATCTCACGAAGGTCAGATTGGAGTTGCTGCAAGTCGATTTTGTTTCGATGTTCTTGACTCTCGTGAATGACCACTTTGTCGGTAACAACACCAGGTGTATAGTACGATAGATGCGCGTCCAAGTTTCTGCTATACCAAGTATTTTCCCAATTGCGAAGTGCAGCCTTCCCGGCGGCAATCTGTGCTGTGGAGAGAGATGTCTGTCCTGTTTTGGGCGGATGAAGGACAGGTTGGCTATCAACGTAGGCGCGCGCCTCTTGTGCTTTCTGTTTTAGATATTCTTCGTGCTGTTTGTCAGTCTGCACCTGACTTGCCTCTGCGAGTTTCTCCGTATAGATCGCAGCTTGCTCGCGGAATTCCCTTCTCAGTGAATTTATCTCAGCGACAACGGCTCGCTTCTGATGCCCTTCCTCTTTAGCCATCCTTTCAGCGACTTCGAGTTTCTGACGAAGGTTCAAGACATCTCTGCCGTAGTTACGGAGTTCAGTCTCTGCGCGCGTGGCGCGTTTCTGAATAGCCTCTAACGTTTTGGAGAGCTCGGCGACTTGTGCGCTATAGGTTGCCCGTTTATCTCTTAATTCACGATTCTTTTCTTGAAGTTCGCTAAGCGTCTGGTTTCGCTTCTCCTGCTCGCGCTGCAGGTCTCGGACCTCTGTTCGGACTTCGGCGAGTTTTTCTTCTTTCGCACTGAGTGTCTGTCGGAGTTCGTCTGCGCCTGTCGCTTTTTGAAGTAACGCTGCATTGAGTTCAGCATTTTTGGCAATGTTAAGCGCATCCCTCCGTGCGATTCTCGCGTCACTAATCGCTTGGTATGCGAGACGGAGTGCTTCGTCGCCCTTTTTCTCGGCGAGTGCTGTTTTCGCGGCTTCAAGATTAGACACGGCGATTGCAAAGGCATCAGCTGCAAGCGATGGCGCGTCGGCCTCTCGTGCTGCAGCAACGGCTGCCGCTGCGTCCGCTATTGCTGTATCAACTGCTGCGGGTTCAATTTCCCCAAGTTTTCCACCACATCCTGCTAAACCGAACGAAACGAGGAGCAAGCCGATGAGCAAATTTCTGCGCAATACCGAGTTCCCCCTCGGCGATAAAGCGATGAATTGTTTCATTTTGGGACTCCTTTTAAATGTTTTTATTCAATAGTAGGACTTACGCAAAATTGGGG
>VXZL01000562.1 GCA_009845505.1 Candidatus Poribacteria bacterium
CCTTAATATCAAGCCCACGCACAAGCCCATCAAAACGTACTACACCGAACTCGAAAAATATGCACGGCACGGTGCCGAAAACGAAGGCACCGTTCGTGCTGCCTTTCAAAATCTCCTCCAGCATTACTGTTCCCGATCCGATCTCACCCTCCTCTGTGAAAAGACACATTACACGCCAGAGAAAAAACGGATAACGCCTGACGGTGAAGTTGTTGATGCCTTTGGCTTGCCATACGGCTATTGGGAAGCAAAAGATACACAGGATAACCTCTACACTGAGGCAGACAAGAAGTTCGCCGCAGGCTACCCCTCGAAAAATATCGTCATCCAGTCCCCAACCCATGCCCTCCTCTATCAACACGGGCAGCTCCAACTTGACCTTGACATCAGCGAGCCGGGAAACCTCGTCCACATTCTCCAGACCTTCTTCGCCTATCAAGAGGAGAACATCTCCGCATGGTACACCGCAGTCGCCGAATTCAAAGAGACAGTCCCGGAGCTCGGTGAAAAATTAGCAGCACTAATCAAAACCGAACGCCAAAGTAATCCACATTTTCAGGAAGCGTTCACCAACTTCCATCAACAGTGCCAAGCCTCCATTAATCCGAATCTCTCCGTTGCTGCCGTGGAGGAGATGCTCATCCAGCATCTCCTAACAGAACGCATCTTCCGCACTGTGTTTGATAATCCCGACTTTACCCGCCGAAATATTATCGCCCGTGAAATTGAAAACGTGATTGATGTACTAACCGAGCGAACCCTAAACCGATCCGAGTTTCTCCGCCCTTTAGAGCCGTTCTACGCCGCGATTGAGCAGACTGCCGGTACGATTACCGACTTCTCTCAAAAACAAGGTTTTCTCAACACCGTCTACGAGCAGTTTTTTCAGGGTTTCTCCATCAAGGTTGCCGATACACACGGCATCGTCTACACACCTCAACCTATCGTCGACTTTATGGTGAAAAGCGTTGAACACATCTTACAAACCGAGTTTAACCGCTCTCTCGCGGATACGGGTGTGAATATCATTGATCCCTTCGTCGGTACTGGGAACTTCATCGTCCGGATCATGCAGGAACTCGACCCCATCTCGCTGGAGCGAAAATACACTGCTGACCCACCCGAACTTCAATGTAACGAAGTGATGCTCCTACCCTACTACATCGCCAACCTGAATATCGAACAGCAGTTCTACACTGCCACGAACCGATATGCCCCTTATGAAGGTATCTGTCTGGTAGACACGTTTGAAGTGGCAGAAGAACGCCAGATGCATCTCTTCACGCCTGCCAATACCGAGCGCGTCGAAAAACAAAAAGAGACCCCGATGTTCGTCGTTATCGGCAACCCACCCTACAATGCAGGACAGGTCAATGAGAACGACAACAACAAAAATCGCAAGTATGAGACGATGGATGCGCGAGTGCGAGAGACATATTCACAAGACTCTCAAGCGACGAATAAAAACGCACTCACGGATCCTTACGTAAAGGCGATTCGATGGGCATCGGATCGGATTGGTGAGGAAGGGGTTGTCGCTTTCGTGACCAACAACGGTTTTCTTGACGGGGTAGCCTTTGATGGTATGCGAAAACATCTCGCTAAAGACTGCGATGCGATCTACATTCTGGACTTGGGCGGGAATGCAAGGCGGGGATTGAAGGTCTCCGATGCCAATGTGTTCGGGATTCGGGTGGGAGTTAGCATTAACCTATTTGTGAAGAAAAAGCGAAATCCATCGGAATCATCCCGTATCTTCTACTATCGCGTAGATGAATTATGGAACAGAAGGCAGAAGTTTGACTTTCTGAATGAAAGTCAGCACGCAGGAGGCGTTACGTGGGAGTCCATCCAACCCGACGCGCGACATACGTGGCTTACCGAAGGACTCCATGCAGAATTTGACACCTTTATCCCGATGGGGACTAAAGAAACGAAGGCAGCAAAAGGTGAGGCGGTAAATGTGATTTTCAAAATCTACAGCAGTGGCGTGAAAACCAATCGTGATGCTTGGGTTTATAACTTTGACCGCAACGCGCTAACCGAGAATATTCAACGTATGAGTGCTACCTACAACGCGGAGGTTGATCGGTGGAAACGGCTGAGAAACAGGGTAGTGAACATTGACGATTTTGTAAACTATGATAATGCCAGGATTAGTTGGAGTCGGGACTTAAAGGTGAAGTTAAAACGGGAAACGATTGCCGAATATACAGAACACAAGATAAGAACATCCTTGTATCGTCCATTTACCAAATCAAACCTTTATTTTGACCGAACAATGAACGATGTTGTGTACATATTTCCGTCGATTTTTCCTACACCTGAAGTCGAAAAAGAAAATAGGGTAATCTGGCTTAAGGTGGGGAGAGAATTGCCGATGTTCGCGCTGATGACAGACAGAATTGCCGATATTTTACCTCAAGGCGGGACTCAATGTTTCCCCTTCTACACTTACGACGAAGACGGCACAAACCGCCGAGAAAACATCACCGATTGGGCACTAACACACTTCCGAACCCATTACCGAGACGACACTATCACCAAATGGGACATCTTCCACTACAACTACGGTCTCTTGCATCATCCCGACTATCGCCAAAAATATGAGGCGAACCTCAAACGCGATCTACCACACATTCCTTTCACCGAAGATTTTTGGGGATTTGCAAAAGCAGGCGAACGGTTAGCGGATCTCCATGTCAACTACGAATCCCAACCCGAATATGATAAACTCAAATTCGTTCAGAACCCCGACGTACCGCTTGATTGGCGCGTCGAGAAGATGAAACTCTCCAGAGACAAAACCCAAATTATCTACAACAATTTCCTCACAATTGACGGGGTGCCTTCAAAAGCATTTGACTATCGCCTCGGCACGCGTTCTGCTTTGGAATGGATCGTGGATCAGTATCGTGTCAAAATAGACAAACGGAGCGGCATCGTCAACGACCCAAACCGTGCGGACGATCCGCAGTATATTGTCGAGTTGATTGGAAAGGTGATTACGGTGAGTTTGGAGACGGTGGAGGTTGTTGAGAGTTTGCCTGACTTAAAGTGGTAAGCACATTCCACGGACTGTAATCAAACCATCGTAGCCCGGTAGGTGCGGAATGTAATACAAGGAACGGATTTAGTCTCTCCCCAGACTAAATCCCCTAACCGCACCGGATCCTTCAGTTATTCCCATCTAAGTTGTCAGTGGCATTCGTTTATCTTCTTCAGTCCCGTAGGGTTTATTTGCTTGGGTATTTCTTCAAAATGTTTATAGAAAGGCATTCCTCCCGTCCGCTTTAGCTCTATAAGGGCGGTATGTTTATATCATCTCGATTTCCCTTGATTTTTCCTATTAAATGTGCTACTGTTTTAACGAGGACAGCAATGGAAGGTTGGGAGGATCTATTA
>VXZL01000348.1:0-6165 GCA_009845505.1 Candidatus Poribacteria bacterium
TCTCGCATTTGTTTCTTTTGCATACATATATTTTAACAAATCAGAGGCGATTTTGCCACAATTTTTTCTGGGATTAGAAGAAGGATAGGCTATAATCCTCTCAGGAGGGATACCCATCGTTCCCATGCGGTTTTGGTGGCGGCTTTCTGTGCGTCATTTGCATCTTCTGCCATGCCGCGCCTCAAGAAAGCGTGTCCAACGCCTTCGTAGATAACCGGTTCATAGGTGACGTTTGCAGCATCGGCAGCGGCGTTGGTTTCATCAATTGTGGCATTGATGCGGTTGGCACTTTCACCGTAGAAGCCGTATATCGGTGCAGATATTTTAGGGACATCTTCCGCGGCTGCAGCACGACCATAGAACACAAATCCAGCAGCGATTGTATCGGAATGGACGGCGTAGCTGAAGGTTTGTCCACCGCCCCAACAGAATCCAGAGACTGCAACCTTTTCGTTGGTTGAGGGTAAATCACGGGCGTATTTCTGAATGGCATCCAGATCGGATGTGACTTGAGAGGGTGAGAGTTCTCGAATAGTCCGTCGGACATCATCACCGGATTCAAAACTCTCAGTACCGCCACCGTCAGGTCCCATCCCCGAAAGCAAGTCAGGACAGATTGCGACAAACCCTTCTGCAGCGAGTCTGTCAGCGACGAGCCGGATCCAATCAGTGAGTCCAAAAATTTCATGGATAACAATGATGGCTGTTGCGGGTTCTTTCACTTCCGGGTAAACGACAAAGGTATTGACAACACGTTCGTCGGTGGTTGTGACTTTCACCCATTCGCCGTGGCGGGGTGATGCTTCGAGTGCGTCCTTGATGCTATCAGCACCGGCGTTACTAACGGACAAGAAGCCTGTAACAATAATGCCTAACATAATAACGTTGCCTATTTGCATAGTGTCTCCTTATTTTTTCTTTGCTTTGTGAATAATAGATTCTACGACCTTCTGCATTTCAGCAGCCGGCATTGCCCCGAAGAGAAAAAAGTGAATGTCGGCACTCGTCCAACTGAAGGTATGCGTTGGTCCGCGCTGACGTTTGCGCACAGACGTACCATCAATGACTTCTGATTCTTCCTCGCGTCTACTGCCGTGGTGCCTATGGTTCTCCGTCGTCTCAAATATAGAGAGACCCAACAAAACATCCGTATAAAGAAGGTGGATTGTATTTTTTCTGCCTCGTATATTGTGAATGTCCTGCAGCTGAAACCCGGGCGGTAAGTATGCTGGCTGAATGGGTTCAGTTTCGAGGATCTTTTCTGCTTCGGTTAATGAAATTGAGTAGCTTCGCTGTGGTTCCGGCTGTATTTCTTCTTGAAACTTTTTCCACTTGCGTTCCACGGTTTCAGGATTAAAACTAATTCGGGTATAAACGGACATTTCACGAAGGACACCTTCAGCGTCCAAATCTTCTACCCGCAAAATAACACCGTTATCGCGCGCAAAGAAAATATGTTTTGTCGGCCTGTCGGCAAATTTCGGGCTAATAATGAGAATATCTATGTCATAATCGGCGATCTTTTCATCCGCAGGACTGTGTTTGAGATTATAGTTTTTAGCTATGAGTTGAATCTCTTTTTTGGGAAATGGACTTTTGACCTGCCGCCACCTGTTTCGTTCTTGCTCCCTTCTACGATCATCTCTATTGTTCTCATCGCGACCTCTGCGCCTATCGTCTCTCCGTCCTTCTGTTCTGTCTTGGGTGGCACCAAGCGACTGACGCCCACCGACTTCAGAGACTAACTTCCTATACGAAGTATCTCCCGGTTTGTGAATGACATACTCTTCAAAAGTACGCGTGCCTCTTGACGAAATGAACGTTTTCAAACGGATACCTACATAACTGACGTCACGCTCGGCTTCAGCGATACGTTCAAGCGTGCTGATGTCAGCAAAAAGGTAGTCTGATATGCACAGCAAAAAGGCTAAAATTAAACCACACAAAGGATATAACTTAATTCGGAAGTCCTTATGAAACATTAGATATTTATGGATTCGCATCGGTTCACCTGTCGGTTACCTGCTGGGGAAATTTAATTCCCTACATTCTCCAGATAGAGGTTAAGAAATAGTTCATCATCACCATTTGATTCCACGGGTTCCTCAGGTTGCAGGCTACTGCCGTTTAAGTTCAATGGATAATCTGTTAATTGTTCCGCGTGAAGCCCATAGTAGAAGTCGAGCGTCTCTTCATATTGAGGAGCAGTTGGAAAAAAGTAAAGTGCTCCCAAAATCAGGGCAAGTGTCAGAATACCAGTCGCCCCGGCAGTAACAGGACGCAAGAACCAGCGTCCCATATCCGACAGCCACTGCCCAACATCTGGTAATTGTAAGGTGCGAGTAGGTTTCTCTACGTTTGCTTGTGCCGCCTGTTGGCGTATCTGTGCCATGACTGCGTGCTGGATTGAAGCAGGGGCGCGGTGTTCAAGTCTTTTGATCTGCTCACGATTCTGCTGAAATGCTGCGAGCATGTCGGAACATTCGTCGCAGGTGCGGAGATGTGCTGCAATCCGCGTTCGCGTGTCTGGTGTTAATTCATTGTCTAAATAGGCTGACAATTCATCTTGGAGTTGTTCGTGTATCCTCGCCATCACCATCTCCTTGATAGGTGGTGCGGGATGAACGAAGTCTCTGATTTTAGTGCTATTTTCTCGGAACACTGCGAGCATATCAGAACATTCGTCGCAAGTGCGGAGATGTGCTTCGACCTGCTTTCGCACGCTTGCGCTTAATTCGTTGTCTAAGTAAGCAGATAATGCGTTTTGAATTTGACGATGGTTCATATTTTCAATCGAGGATAGTGGTAAGCAGAAATAACTACCACACGACTCGCTCCAGTTCTGTTTTGAGTGCTTTTCGGGCTTCGTGTAAGCGAGATTTGACCCGTCCAAGCGTGCAGCCGAGAATTTCGGATATTTCTTCATAAGAGAGTTCTCGCAGCTCCCTTAGCACGAGTATCTCTCTATAACTATCTTTGAGTTTCGCGAGTGCCTTATGCACAATATCTTTTTCTTCTGACCGTAGTGCCTCGTCTTCCGGTGTTGCTGAATCAAGAGGGACCCATGGCTGTGAGTCGTCAATTTCCATGGGATCAGTTTTCCGGCGTTGGTACTGATCAATATGATTAAAACACTTGTTTTTCACGATACGGTAGAGCCATGTAGAAAATTGGGAACGGAACTCGAATTTTCCGATGTTTTCCCATACGGAGAGGAACGCATCTTGGGCGACATCCTCTGCATCTTGGTGATGCCCAAGTATGCCGTAAGCAATGTTATAGACCCAATGTTGATAACGCGTAATGAGGGTTCCCATGGCATCAACATCGCCTTTTTGGCAGCGCAAGACAAGTTCATGTTCCTGCGCGCGATCTAATTCTTCTGTATTGCCCATCTCCGAATAATTTTCCATAGTAGCTGAAAAGACTGTTGCAACGGACATATTTTTTCTCCAAACAACAAGGGTAAAGAAAATGCTCCTCTTCAATTTAAACGATTGAATTCTTCAATAGCCTTAATCTTTTCGCGATGTAGGCAAAACCTAATTGCTCTGTTATTGGATTAGACATAGCAGCGAACAAAAGGTTCGTTTTTTAGTGAAGCGTGTTTTCTTTACCGGGTGTGGTTTGGACATGTCTAAGTTCCCCACTGCCATTTGGCCATCTGCCGATGGCAACATCTCTCTCCTGTTTTTCAAACGTCACACTGTCAAGTACTTGATTTCCACGTGCATCGGTATCAACGAGTGCTACGGTCTCACCGTTACGGGACAGTTTAAAATTGGCGTGTAGCCCCGTTTTGGCTTTACCGTTTTCATCTAACCATACAAGGAGATAGCCTCGTCCTGGAATCGTTGTATTCTCTGGAAATGCCCATTTTCTCAGGTTGTCTATTTTATCTGTTAGGTACATTCCAGAGAGGTCCACTGTATCATTGGTGAGGTTATGCAACTCGAGCCAATCTTCGTATTGTCCTTGCGGGTCTGTGAGGCTCTTCGTGTTGGCTGCCATTAGTTCATTGATAACGATAGGTGATTCTTTTGCGACAGAGGCACTGACCCGATACTGTGCGGCGTTAGGTTCTGCGCGCGCCGGTGAAAAATCAGTCGTACCGTGTGTTTTCACCGCATTTGCTTCAACATAATAGTAAACCGTTGTTCCTGGTGGAAAAGCAGGGATGTTTCCAACGTAACGACCGCCGCGCTTTGTCATCGGGACTTCGTTGAAAACAACATAACGTTCGGTACTATAATATAACATAACAGAATCGACCGCAACCGATTCATCAAGCGTCGCTTTAACTAACACAGGGGTGCTCTGTATAGGATCCGTTTCGGATTCAATATTAACAGAGAGAATTTTCGGGGTTGGCCTGTCCAGTTCTGGATGCTTCAACAGATACTCGCGGCGACGGTTCACAAAATCCCTAAGGTCTTCAGGTGCGCCATTTTTGAATTCGTCGTATCCGTAAAGTTTTTTATCATCTTGCTGGACTTCCGCATCAATGAGTTCCATATATTCGTTGACGATGGGACCAAGCACTTCCCAATCGAGCCATTCATTTACGACGGTACGGACGTGTGCAAGGTAACGGGCACGCCATTGTGGATTAGAGAGCAGTCGTTTAATAAGGGGTCGCGCCCGATTGTTTTGATGTGTGACCGGAGATACCATTCCATTTGTTAATTCGCCCCACGACCAACCGCCACCGGGACCGCCGCCACGTCCACGTGAACGAGCAAATCTCATACTTTCATTGTTGTCGTGCGGTACAAGGTGAAATCTGTCGTTGACATCTTGATAGATAGTATAGTCGCCGCCTTTGTGGATGTAACTGTCGTCATCCATAAAGACATTTGAGACAGCAAGTTGCCATAGGACCTGATCGATGTTAAGCAAGGACGGAAGGTTTTCTACAAGTTCTGCATCAGGTGTTGTTTCATCAAGCATTTTGCAGAGTCTAATGAGATCTTCCCAAGGGTTTTCAACATTGCTGGTTTTGAGTTGATACGCTTCTTGATATCTTTCAGGACTATCACCGCTATAGGTCAGTGCGCCACCGCCCCCGGGACCTATTTTCCAACGGATGCCATCTCTTGTGCCAAACCATTCGGCGAGAAAGTCTTTGTTGTATTGTTGAAGATTGATATAAACACCCCAATTTTCACCGTTGATCACGAGTTTCACGAGGTTTGTTTTCATTGCCGGAATATAGTCGTGCGCAATTCGGTTGAAAAGGACTTCGCGGAGGAAGGAGGCATCAACGTGTCCATTGAGTAGGTTGAGAGTCTTGTAGCCGTAGAGACGTTGTCCATCTTCAGCATAATCGATGGCAATATTAAAGGATTTTTTCTCTGAGTTAACCGTAAAATATGAGGAGCTGCCTCGGAAGTGGACACCGACCTCCGGATACACCTTTCCATCAACAATCAGTTCGGCTGGCACTTCAATGTCTGTACGGTAAAACGCGTTCATCTGTTGGTACCAATCTTCATGATGAAACCGGAGATAGAGGGTACGAAGTGTGTAGGCATCGTAAAGTGACGGCGAATCTTCCGGCGCGGAAGTCAAGCTGCTTTGCATATCGTTCTGGACGCTCTCTTTTAGGGTTGATTCGTTGAGTAGTGTAACATTCCCACCGCCTCGCGTATCCAAGGCGACCTGTCGCTCAGTTCCGGTCAATTTTCCATCTTCATCTTTATCGAATTGTGCTACCAGTTTCTCAGGCGGTCTCGGTCCCCGGCGTCCCCCACCACCCCCAAAGCCAGGTATTCCACCAAAGTCAGGGGTTCTGTCGGGTGCCATATTTCTTTGAATCCTTTCAATCTCTTCATGGCTAAGTTTGTTCCCTGTGAATGCTTCTACGCTTGTAACTCGGAGCATGACTGCTGCTTCTTCTTCACTCAGTTGTCCGTCGCCATTGTGGTCGAATCGTTTCTGTTCATCTGAAAGTTTAGGTGTTTTCTGGTCATCTTGGGCATCTGCGGATATTATCCAACCAATGGCTATTAGCACAATCAGTGCAATTGATTTAAGTTGTTTCATTGTATTTTCCTTTTGAGTCTGAGACCTATCTGCGAGAGAGAAGGGTGCGTTTCCAGGGGCCTGGGTGGGTTTGGTTTGTCGAGTTTCGCATGTGGCGCGCTTTCGTGGTGTGTGTGTGGG
>VXZL01000348.1:6175-19734 GCA_009845505.1 Candidatus Poribacteria bacterium
GTGTCTATTCTTTGTCCAGTTTCACATCTGTCACGCTTTCGATGTTTGATAATTCGTTAAAAAAAACGAGCCAGTCTTGCGGCGTTTCCAATTTAACCCGGTAGTTCAACTCGACGACACCGCTTTTCCTTATCCGTTTCTCAATCAGACGTTCGTAAATCAGGTGTCTATCAAAGACGGGGCGATAAACGGTCTTAAAACTCGGTTCGGGTGGTAGGCAGAACTCGAGGCTAAACTCGTTATCGTTGCTAAAATTTTCATGCCAGTGGTATATGCCGAGTATAATGATACCGATGAGAAATGCTGCCAAAACTGCTACGGATGGGTTTCCAGCACCAATCGCCATTCCAACAGCTAACGCGTAGAAAACAAAGCCAATGTCGCGTGGGTCTTGGATGGCGGTACGAAACCGAATAATAGATAACGCCCCGACCAAGCTAAACGCCCGGGCGATGCTATCGCCGATGATCACCATCACAACTGAAATCAGCATACACAAAATAATGAGTGTGTCTGTAAACGATTTCTGTGGGATCCCAGCGTGTGTCCATCGGTAGATGTTAACAATAAAAACACCAAGCACAAACGCGAGGAGTAACCTAAGTGCGTCGGTCCCCATCGTTATGAGTGGTGGAAAAGTTAGAAAATCAGATAGTATGTTCATTCCTGTCCGCTAATTGAGAATTTATGGTAGTCTATCATACTTTGACAAACTTGTGAAGAAAATGTTGGAGGATTGTGCAATAAAGCGCGTTAAAAGGTATTTTCGGACGCTGTTTCTGGTGCGGATCCGTAGAGGCGTATCCGGTCTATATTGCCCATCGATGATGACAGAACTATACGGATGCCATCGGTAACAAGAGGTGTGCGGATGATATGGGGCGATTTTCGGATGGGTGTTTTGAAGGCTTTAACGATCCGCCACTTATCTTCACCCATCCGAGCATAGACGGTCATATTCTTTAAAGGTTCAATCGGGTCGAAGTAGATTTCAATACGACTGATCGCGCGTCTTTCTGGAAGTATCCACTTCTGAATTGAACCGAGACCGCTTTCCGATATTTCATAGACTTCTGTTATACCACCATCAACGCGAACTATATTTTGTGTCGCCACAGGCAGACAACCGAGGATGGTGCATGCAAACAAAGCGAATACAAAAACGATATTGGGAATTTTCTTTTGAGGTGTCATAATTTGTTTCTCCTATTGTAGATGGGCTTTATGTCTGACCTTCATGGCGGATGATTAATCCGACAAATATTCCAGAAAAGATTAAAATCGCGAGGGCATGGGGTGCGGCTTCAGCAAACATGGCTTCTGATGTGTAACTCCAGACATTGAGAGCGAGGGACTCATATCCGGGTGGCGATAAGAGAAATGTAAACGGTAATTCTTTCATTGTTGCGAGAAAAACCAAAGCAGTCGCTGTTAGCATACTGCGGAACAGCATCGGTAAAAGTGCTCTGAGAAATGCTTGAAGGGGTGGGTAGCCGAGGGAGCGAGCGGCTTCTTCTAAATGTGGTGAACTTTGATAGAGCGAACTTCTGACGGGTCCAATGGCTTCTGCCAAGAAATGTAGTGTGCAGGCGTAGATTAGCACGGGTAACGTCTTATAAATAAAAGGCGCAGTGTTTAGAACGAAAAGGATGAGCGATAAGGCGAACGCAAGCGGCGGTATGGCATAAACTATGTAGGCGGCACGCGCCAACATATTTGACGTTCGCGAGGGGTGTCGGACCTCGATATAAGCCAACGGCACTGCCAGCATCGCACACAGAACACCCGTCGGTATTGCAACGGAGAGTGAACCCGTCAATGCTTCTACAAGACCTTGCAAGGCGGAGGCATCGAACCCTCTGACTTCTGAAAATGCGCTTGCAAGCGGCGCGCAGATCCAAAAAGACACAGCACCTGCAGGGATAATCACGGTTATGACTGCGAGCAGGCAGAGGTAGGAATACGCTGGAACGCGCCACATACCGAGTGAAATCAGAGAGGATTGCCGAGAAGTCCCGCGTCCAGCACGGTGGAGTGTCACTCGTTTCAGCAACTTCGTTTCAAAATAGAGAAGGCATCCTGTGAAGGTTAGGAGCATCAGCGCGAGCCACGCCGCATAAGTATGTTCAAAGGAGAGGGTGTATTCAATGTAGAGCGCATAACTAAAGGTCTCATAGCGCATCAGCGATACAACCCCGAAGTCGCCGAGTACATGTAGACTGATAAGTAGACCGCTGGCATAAAAGGCGGGACGCAATTGCGGAAGGATAATATGCCAAAAAACCTCAGGATACCGATAACCGAGGTTTCGAGCGGATTCTTCGAGACTTGGATCAAGCCCGAGTAAGGCTGTGCGTAGATTCAAAAAAAGGTATGGGCTTGTATAGGCACTGAGCGCAAGGAGCGCGCCCCAGTAACCGCTCAGACGTGGGATACTAACGCCGAATAACTGTGCAACGATACCTATGTTTCCGCCGAGTGCCAGTAGCGCGTAAGCCATTACATAGCCGGGAATTGCGAGCGGTAGCACACTTAGCACTGTGAAGATAGGTTTGCCTTTCAGGCGGGTCCGACTCGTTAACCATGCGGCGGGTGTCGCTATTAGTAAGTTCAGGACGAGAACGCCCAAGGTCAGAAGGAGCGTGTTAAGGAAGAGTCTTGCGTTCCGCCAGCGGAAGACAATCTCCAAAAGAGCTGTGCCTTCCGCTGAGAACGCTTTGATGAGCAGATAACCTAACGGGATAAGTCCACCGATCCCGACGACAACAGCGGGAATGAAGAAGTATCGGTGCGTACTTAGTGTTTGTGCCTTGGCATTCAATTTCCGTAGCCTTGATCTCCCGATCGGTTGTGAATTTATAGAATCTCAACTGCTTGCAGAAGTTTAACTGTACCGTCAAGATCATCGATATCATTGAGGTTAAATACCGGAGCCACTTTGATCAGTTCGGATAACGGCACGAGATTTTCGTTTTGGGTTACACCTTCCGTAACAGGATACTCAAAAACATCACTCGTAAAGTACTGCTGTGCTTTGATAGATAACAAGAATTCTACAAACTTCAGGGCGGCTTTCTTGTTCTCGGCAGTCTTTAACACGCCGACCCCAGCAATGTTGACGAGATTTCCCGGATCGCTTGCCTTAAAGAAGGTTTGTGCGACTGGATAATTTGCGTCCGTTTTCTTAAATCGGAGCAGGTAGTAGTGATTCGGCAAACCTGCGTCAATTTCACCCGCAGCGAGTGCCTCTATGATGGGTGTATTCTTCGCGTATTTTTTTACTCCATTTGCTTTCATACCGAGCAACCATTCTTCTGTCTTTTCTTCACCGACTTGTACGCGCAGGGAAGTGACAAAGGCTTGGAAAGAAGCGTTCGTTGGTGCCCAACCGACTCTACCTTTCCACATAGGTTGTGTTAAGTCGAAAATGCTTTCTGGAAGTTCTTTCATTTTGACGCGCTCTGAGGAATAGGCGAGAACGCGTGCTCTGCCACTTGTAGCAACCCAAAAACCCTCAGCGTCGCGGAAGCTCGAAGGGACCTTCATGAGTATAGCTTCCGGGAGTTTTTCAAACATTTCCTTTTTACTAACCGCACCGAGCGCACCGGCATCTTGTGCCCAAAAGAGGGCTGCAGGACTTTTGCCGCCTTCTGTTAGGAGTGCAGCGGCTAACTGCGTTGTTCCCCCATAATTCGCCTTCACTTGGATACCGGTTGCTTCCTGAAACTGCTTGATGATCGGTTCAACGAGGCTTTTACTGCGTCCAGAGTAGATCGTCAATGTTTCATCAGCGTGATTCGACGCAACAACGGGTCCGACAAAGGTGAGTACCAGCAAAACCGGTAAAACGTGCTTGAATAAACTAAAATGGTTCTTAAACATTGTATCTCCTTTTATAAGTAGATAGAGCATCTATAGAAATCAGAGATGCTGTACTTTTAGTCAAATGTATTGGCAATAAGTTCGGACTCATTGGACAGTTGAACGCTTAACGCTTCGGTACGACGCGCCAGCGCGTGTTCATGCCTGCTGTAATGTGATCGGCTACATGGCAGTGGTAGAGCCAGTTGCCGGGTGTTTTCGCTGTCATATCAACTGTAACCATGCTACCCGGCAGTAGTTCTACAACGTCGGTGCGTTTTCCGGTATTCAGCACGGTTTGCCCGTGCCAATGTGCGGTGTGCATATCAACTTCAGTACCTAACCCAATAAGGTACCAACGTACCTTGTCGCCTTGTTCAACTTCCAAACCTTGTAAATTGCCAAAGATAAAGCCGTTTATAGCGTGTTTGAGGTTTCCCTCTTCGGCTTCCTCAGTGGATTCGTATTCCTCACGCTGTCCATTTTTGACGATTTTACGACCGTTTTCGTCAAAGACAAGAAATAATGTCGTGAAGGCTTTGTCGATATCCTTAGGGCGCGGGTCGTCTATGGAGCGTTCCATTCCTTTTTTCGTGACAACGATAGTTCCGATTAAGCCGTCGTAGACTTCGGTAACAGCATCAACGTGTGAATGGTAAAGCCAGACAATAGAGGAAGGATCGTTCGGTCCCGGTGCAGCGTCGCTATCTGCTTCCCAGTGATAGGTAAATGTGCTACCGGGTTGCACAGCAGCACCGGACCCTTTCATATCTGCGCCTTCGTTGTCTTCATCGTATTGTAGTCCGTGGACGTGGATACTGAGGGGTTTATCGGCGCGGTTGAGGAAATGCACCTTCACGCTGTCGCCTTCGACGGCATGGAGTTGCGGACCGAGGATACCCATCCATACAGGTTGTTCGACTTGGGTCGTGTAGGTGTCATCGGTATACTGAATGTAGCGGTATTTTTCATAGACGAGTGCCTTGCCCCAAACGTCTAATCCCATCGCAGGTCTGATAAGGTTTTCTCCGCTCGGTGCGTAATTCCATTCGACTTTCTCCGCAGCAATCCAATATTCCCGTGTTGTGGCTTCGACGAAAGTGGTGCAATAGAACAACAGGACACTCGTGAATGCAATGAGTTTGTAAGAGGTTAGGAGTGAAAGGAAACGTAGCCAGTGGGGCCGTGTTGTAAACGAGGGTGATTTTGTGAACTTGAGACTCATTTTCAAAATAGAAGATATTAAAACAAACCTGAAACTATCTTCGTATGCTCCTCATGGAAAACCGCTATGGGTTAAATTTGGACTTAATTATACCACAGAAATACGTGGGTGTCAAATAAATGGAAAAAAGTTTCGTGAAAACCCTTTTGAAAAAATTGTATCATCTGTTTGTTGAGGATATGCTTGAACTGTGCACGCTTTTTGGGGCGTGGCGAGAAATACGCGAAACTTGGCGGCTGCAGAAAACCGAGCCTGATTATTTCTTTGATACGCCGCTCCCGCCAACGGCTGGGCATATTCCCGCCGAAGCGTCTGATATTCTGGAAAGTTCTATTGGGGAATTGGCACCTAAAGGATTGGAGTAGAGGGCGAGGCACAAAGCCGAAGCCATCCTCGCCAAACATGTATCTGGTATGGTTAGGAAGGCATCGCTATTGGACGAAGCGCGTCGCTACTTGTCTTCAAGGGCGTAACCGAATTTCTGGCGAAATTCGTCGTGAACCATCTGCTCATATCCCGTTGTTTCCGTTATAGGCAGTGAAATAGGGGTCATTCCTGTACGTGAAGATTCGTAGTGTGCGATACACATCTCCACATCTTTCCGACCACCGATGCCATATTCCGGCGGCTCCCCTATGAGTGCTGCCTGCGCAATGGTCATGATTTCCTCAGCGGTTCCGACGTTCCAATCGTCTATCGCGTAGGTTCTAAACGGATTCTCGTAGACAATCTGTGGATCGGTATGGACAACGATTCTGGAGAGGACATCCACGCCATCGACTTCATGTCGTTCTGTCTCAATCGGAATGTCTTTCATTTCACCATTGACGAGGGCACGTAGTGGGAAGTCTGATGTCCAGTAGTCGGTATCGGTAATTACGCCTTTCGTTCCCATAATCTGTCTGTACTTGATTGTCTCCTCCCCAACCTGAGAGGTCTCATAGACCCCAACTGCCCCACTCTCAAATTCAATCAGGGCGTGTCCCCAATCTTCATACACTTTATCGGGACCCGGAGCGAACTGCTTCGTGGTACCGACGATTGTTTTCGGTTCGCTTTGGGCATAGAACCGGATTTGAGACATCCGATGGACACCCATATCAATACAGACACCAGAGTGGGAAGTGAATGTAGATATAGGGGATTCTATACCGCGCGGCTTGCCCGCACCCTGCACAAACGGTCTACGACCAAAGGGTTCGATAAAGTGGACGCGCTTGATGTCGCCAAGTACACCTTCTTGAATCAACTTTATGATGATGCGGTCCCCCGGCATTCGGAAGTAGTTTTCAGCGACTTCAAAATGTACCCCGTTTTTCCTGCAGCTATCTATTATCACATCGCAGCAGGCAAGGGTAGGAGCCATCGGTTTTTCGACGATTGGGTGCATCTTACGCTCAGCGGCTCTTCTTGCCACCGAATGGTGTTCATAATCACCGGTACAGATGTCTACCACATCTATGTCGCTGTGTTTATCAAGCATTTCCTCGACATCTGTATAATATGGGAGACCATACGTCTCACCCGCCTCGCGAGCGACTTCCGCATCCACATCACACACAGCGATGTAATCTAAATCCTCTCTTTTTGTTAACTCGGCGATTGTTGGTAGATGCCAACGTTTTGCTACCCAACCGCAACCTACAGATGCAATCTTGGCTTTTCGCATTCAATCTATCTCCTTCGCGCGTACGAGTGTCCACCAATTCTGTCAGTTAATTCCTCGTCAACGGTGATTGCCAGATGTCCGGCTGGACCGACCATCTTATTGACCATAACTGCCTCAAGTTCCTTCCGCTCCAGTTCCGTCAATTCATCTGCGAGCGGGCTGTGGATAAAATCTTTATACGGACGGCTGGTATCCATGAACGGCATGATAAACATCGGGATTACCGCCTGCAGCATCGCGGCACGTTTACGTTCGGTTCGATTCACACCGGCGCGGTGCCAAATCCGAGAGTCGTAGACGATGTAGCTACCTGGTGGTGCTTCAATGACATCGGCTTCCGGTCCGGTGTATGGCAACCCTTTGCTCTCACGAAATCCATTCTGTCTGGAGGTGTTTCCATTTATCCACTCTATCGGAGGACCTTGACCAAGTGTATGGGATCCAAGTTTGAAACAGGTTGCCCCATTTTCCTTGCGAAATTCTGAGACACAAAGATTGCGCTGGACTCCCATAACCAAACCATCGACTTGGTGAACCGGTATACGGTTAACAGCTTCACTCCCAGCAATGCCCCAGAGGTAAGGGAAATCTGAATGCCAACCTTGCACGTTCCGTTTGCCGTCGTCTGGCGCGAGTATCGCGAAACCCGGTGAATGCCCAAGGCGGATTTCATGCGTTTTCATATATTGGCGCATCAGCCACAAGGAGACCGGCTCTGTAATGATTTTAGCGACTGCGGCGGTCTCGTTCAACGGTGGGACACTTCGCTGGTATGTTTCCGCTTCCCAGCGACCCGTGCAGCTCACACGTTCCAACTCTTCAAGAATATCAGGGGCAACGATTGACGGCAGGCAAACCCAACCGTTTTCTTTGAATGATTCGAGATATTCGGAGGGTAAGTGGGCAGGCCCATGTCCAGCAGAGAACACACTACCCTCACTCGCGACACTACCGTCGCTTGCAAGTAGATTGCCTTGGTGACGAAGGTAGCAGCCGTTTTCAACGTCAGCGGCTTCTGTTTCAAGTTGAATCTCCGTAACGACGTGACGATAAGTGTTCTTGCCTTCAACTTGTTTCCATATTGCCTTATCGTCAACATAATCATAGACTGAAGGTTCGTTGGTGTCAGATACACCGAGGAATTCTCCAGTGGCGTTACGAAGGAGTGTAAAATGCGCTGAGGACTTCTCAACACGCACGACACGTTCCTGAAAAATTTCGTCCTTTACCATCGGTAATGACTCCTGAATAATTTAAAATCTTACATTTGCACACGTATTAATGAACAACCCCCACCTCAGCAAGCCAAGCCTCGAGCAGCTGCATATTACCGAGCGTGTCATCCCAAGACATCGCGGGTGCTTGGCGATCCGCAATATGGTTCGCGACTGTATCCGCTTCATAGGTAAAGAGGTCCCGATCTACATCAACCGTAATATCTTCCCGATTTTGCTGAGATTCAATGATGATTTTTGTTGATGGGAAGACTGTATCGAGTGGCAGGGGTTCTCTGGCATGCCGACAAGGCGAGGATGGCAACCAAGGACTTGGGATAGTGATTGAACCTTCTGAACCGTAGATAAAAACACTACTGCCGACGCTGCACTCAACGGCAGCAATTATTTCGCCTATAATACCGTTTTCAAACTTGAGCGTTGCCGCTGCGATATGATCAACACCTGTAGGTCCAATCTTACCGTTTCCTTTTACCTCAACTGGATTCAGGAAGAGTTTGTTTTCAGCAGCACCCGCCATTTTCCGAGTCATTGAAGCGGTGTAACACCCGATGTCAAGGATACCCCCACCGCCCATTTCTCGGTTGAATATTCGGCTTTGCGGGTTAAAATTCGATCGGTAACCGAATATTGAACGGATGACAAGGACCTCGCCGATCGCGCCATCTTGTATGAGTTCAACAACTTTTGCTATCTGTGGATGACAGCGATACATAAAGGCTTCCATGAGAAACACGTCATTTTCACGTGCTGCGTCTACCATTGCTGCGGCTTCAGCGCGGTTCATGCTAATCGGTTTCTCGACGAGCAGGTGTTTTCCGGCTTCCGCACACTTTATCGCCCACTCCTCATGAAGTGGGTGGATGGTTGCAATATAGACAGCGTCAATATCGTCATCCGTCAACAAACCGTCGTAGTCGTTGTATTGGCGTGGGATATTGTAATCGTTGACGAGTCTATCTATACGCGATTGGGTCCGGCTCGCAACGGCGAGAATTTGTCCCGAATCTGTAAACCGCATTCCGTTGCAGAAGACATAGGCGATGCCGCCTGCACCCATAACGCCCCAGTTTAACATATTCTGTCTCCTTCTACGAACTGCTTTGTTTCTTTGCTTCTGCGCGTTTGCTTGCAAGTGGATGCATAATACCGGCACCGGGGGGCCAGACCCCTGGGTCTGCCTTGATCCATTCACACAATTTCTGAGCATGTGGTGTTAGCGTTTCCCAGATTTCGTGCGGCATAATCCGACTAAAACCGTGCTGTGTGCGCCACGGTGCTGCATACTCGACGTTCGGAAGTGCGCGAACTTCCCTTGAAAGATTCGGCGTTGCACCGTGCCATGCGCGGTTATCTCGGAATACACCAGAACCCGCAGTCGCGCCAACAAGCGTGGAATGTTTCATCCAATCGGGTTCGTCACCCGGTGGTGGTGGATTCTGCTGCAGCGTATGTGTCCCCGGAATCTGACGAATCGGACCGTTTTCCCACGTCAGGTCGCACATCACAAAGTTAATAGTGACAGTCGGCGGGGTCATCTCCATAATCATCTTTTGTGACGGGACATCAAGATTGCCTTTGTCGTCCCTATGGAGTTGGGCACCGACTAATTCGGCTTGTCTAATGCGTGCTTCAGAGAGGTGTTGTGAGTCTCTACCATCGGGATGCAGGTGTTGATACTCTACTGCACCCGGAAGACAGAGGTCGCCGCCTGAACCCCAAACTCGGTAATCTGAAGAGCCGAAAATTTCTGTGACAATCGGTGTTGTTGTCGGCAGATCAATCATACTTGCCCATGCGGGGTGGTGCAGCATCTGTCTTGAAGCGGAGGAGGTGCCGTAGCTATAGCGGTGTGGTAGGCGGCTGGTTTCGGTTGTGTACTTTCTATTTCCGGGTCCTGGTATAGAGAGAATATCACGCAATGCTTCGGCACATCCGGCTCTCCAACGCGCGAGCTGCTCAGCGTTGAGAAGGTCTTTGACGACGCAAAAACCGTCGCGATGGAAGATGCGAGCGATTTTCTTCGTTTCGTGAGGCTCGCAGATTTCGAGTCCGCGGATGCCATTGTGTGCCTGTAGTTTTTCTCGGAGTGCCTCGACTTCTGGGTCGTCGTAGACTCGACGTTTCGGCGAGGCAGGGTCTGCGACACCAAATCCTCTTTCGCCGGGAAAAAGGTTTCCCTCTGCGTCGACGGTTTCGTTGACGGGTGTGTTCTCATCCCAACCGACCCGCGTTTCACCGTAGACTTCCATCTCTTCAAGTTCTGGGGTTATGATGCGTCCGTTGTTGCTCATAAAGTTAACTCCTTATCTCCCACCTGCAGTGAGGAATGGGAAAGTATCGTGTTTTTGTCGTAAGCAACGCATATAAGAATGGTTGTAACATTGGATTTAAAGGATTGAAACGCTTATTCTCAATTAGAGATCGCTATCTTGCTGGTTAGCGAGCTGGGCACGGAGCCGTTCCAACTCGACTTCAGCTTCTTGTCGGCGTTGTGCCTCTTCAGCGGCGAGCCTTTCAGCTTCGTCGCGCCGTTCTTCAGCTTCGTCGCGCCGTTTTTCTGCTTCGACCCGAAGGTGATGCTCTTCCATAGAAGTCGTAATCGGGGTGCCATCCGGTAAGTACGGACGTAAAAGCCGCAGCTCCCATGCCTCCTGAAGCTCCCACTGAAAATATAGATTCAACGACGCACTGAACAAACCGCCTGCCTCATCCGGCTCAATCTCAACGATGTTCCCTACGGCATCCCGCCGCCACCCACGAAACTCTACAGGACGATTCATATCGGGTTGATGAATAAAATACTCCGCAACCCCTATATCACGGAGATATATCCCAATCTTTTCATCTCGATCCTCGGACGCTGTTGCATCCGAAAGGAACTCAAAAACGGCTGTAGGCACGGTGCCTTCTGCCCAAGTATAAAAACTCCTTCGCAACGGAAGTTTCGCGGCACCTAAAACGACATAGACATCGGGAGCAACGACCTTTCTGATATCCCCCTCACGGTAGTAGACGAAATTGTCCATGCTGACATGGATATGCGGGTGTGCTTGAAAGTATCGCAAGAATTGGTCAAATAAACTTTGCATCTGCATCCCATGAAATTCACCTGCTGGCATGGGTTCTTCATCCTCAGAAGGGTATCCTTCGATATGACCGGTCGGTTTCCCGCTGGCGTTTGGAAAGACGGGCATATATTTTCTTTGTTTGAGTTGAAAGTCGTTTAGGGTAGCCATGATCTTTTCCCTCTTTGTATCAAGGTAGGAAGTTCTTTACTTGCATAAGACTGTGAACATTCGTCAATGTTTTCTGTAATTTTAACAAATCCTTTATTTTTTATCAACAGGTTTTCTGGAGGTTTTAGGCACGAGAAAACACTTAAAAAAAGATAGGCGAGGCACAAAGCCGAAGCCATCCTCGCCTAACAAAAATGATAAAACCAAAGGTGCGACATACTTCAGCATAAGCATTTTTCTCAGAGACGAAATATTGTCCGTCTGGAGTTGGTAGAAATAGATACCGCTCGCCACACGTTCACCAAAAGCGTTGCGGCCGTCCCAATACGCTGCGCGAGTTCTACTTGTGTAGGTGCCAGCGGGTTGATGTCCTAACACCAATTCCGTAATAACAACGCCGCGCGTATTGTAGATGGTGATTTTCACATCGCTTGCCTTCGCTAACTGATAGGGTATCCACGTTTCTGGGTTGAACGGGTTCGGATAGTTGGCAAGCAGTACGGTTTGTTCGGGTATCTCGGCTGCGTATGTAGGTGCTGCAGCGGTTGCTGCCGGAGATGATCCCAGAACGATGTCTCCAGGTGCCCTTAAGCCTGAAACGACGTTTTGGACCTTCTTACCATTGAGATTGGCGCGCATGATATTCCCACCAGACTCCGACCAATACAGTTTTCTACCCACAGGATCGATAACGATGCCGGAAGGCGGACTCTTGAGACTCGCAAGCGTTCTCGCGTTGGAACCGTCCAGATTTGCACGTCCGATTTTTCCGCTACTTTCGTCTGCGATTTCCGTCCAATATATTTTGTTGCCTGCTATGGCAAGACCGCTTATTGGATCCAAGCCACTGACGACGTTTTGGATGCTTCTACCGTTGAGATTGGCGCGCTGAATCCGTCCGTTGTTTTCTGTCCAGTACAACTTACCACTTGCAGCATCTAAGGTGATGTTGCTTGGGACCTTCAAGTTCTTGATGAGCGTCCGGATTTGCTTGCCGTTGAGGTTTGCGTGTTGGATGCGACCCAGCGAGTTCGTCCAGTAAAGTTTCTTTTTCGGAGGGTCGATGGCAATACTGGTTGGTACATTGTGCAGAGTGGCGAGAACCTGCGCGTTTGATCCATCAAGGTTTGCGCGTTTAACGCTTCCTTTATTCTTGGCTGTTTGTTCTATCCAATAGATTTTGCCACCTACTACATCTGCAGCGAGACCGGTTACCTTCTTGACATTTGGCAGAAGATCTTCAACTTCATCATCTACAAGACGGTGGAGGGTCCCAGTGTTCGCGTCTGTCCAATACATTGGTGGACGTTGTGCTGTCCCAACATGTACGGTTGGAGATTGTTGGGGAATCTCAATACCGATGGAGACATCCCACAGACGAACCGTTTTATCCTCACCTCCACTGGCGAGTGTTTGCCCGTCCGGACTGAAAGCAACAGAAAAAATATGACCTGTATGCCCTTCAAGCATGTTTTCATATTTCTCTGTTTGGGTGTTCCACAAACGAATCGCGCCATAACTCCCGATCGCAAGCGTTGTGCCATCGAGACTGAACGCGACAGGATTAACCCAACCCGTATAACCAGTGAGCGTTTTTTTGACTTTACCAGTGTTTGGGTTCCATAACCGAACTGTACGGTCTCGACTCCCACTAGCAAGTATCTTTCCATCTGGGCTAAATGCCAGCGATTCAACCGAATGCGTATGTTCTTTGAGAATTTTTTAAAGTTTTCCTGTGTTTGGGTTCCACAATCGAATCGTTTGGTCTTCACTCCCACTGGCGAGCGTTTGTCCATTCGGACTAAATGCTATCGCCGTAACCCGATTTGTATGTCCTGTGAGCGTTCTTTCGAGCGTCCCAGTTCGCAAATTCCATAAATGTACCGTTTGGTCTGCACTTCCACTAGCGAGCATCTGCCCGTCACGACTGAAAGCTACAGATAGAATTCCTGAGGTATGTCCTGTGAGCGTTCTTTTGGGTTCTCCGGTGCTTGGATTCCACAATCGAACAGCCGCGTCCCAATTGCCAGAGGCAAGCGTTTTTCCATCTGGAGAGAAGGCAACGGTCATTATATCCGCCCGTTCTATAAGGGCGATTTCGTGTTGTTTTGTTTCTGCGTTCCACAACCGAATTTTGTCATCCCAACCCGAACTGGGGAGCGTCTGTCCATCGGGGCTGAACGCCACGGACCAAACATTATCTGTATGTCCCTCAAAGATAACCTTGAGTGGACCTGATGCTACCAGAATGGATTTCGTTGATGTGTTTTTGCCTGAGTTTGCATCGGCTGTCACTTCCGCGTTATTCGACGGTTGGAGTATATCAATGT
>VXZL01000044.1 GCA_009845505.1 Candidatus Poribacteria bacterium
AGCGGAGGTTGCAAGAGTAAGTTTTGGGTTCAAGAAACGTCTTCTTGTAGGAGCGAGTGGTGCTCGCGACTTTCTCCCTAAAAAACGGGCAAAAACCTTAAAACTAAATAACCCTAAATGTTTGTCGGAATAGGTTACATTAAAATCGCAAAATATGATACAATCCGTTGCATAGGCGTTCCTGAGTCTTGATCGGACAATTTGCATGAAGACAAGGAGTGAGAAATGACCCCCGAGCAACGTTATCTGTTCGACGTTACAGGCTACTTGCACATCAAGGGAGCCGTCAAGGGTGATACCCTAAAAGCAGCACAGGAGGCTGTGAATCGGTATATTTATACACCGCTTGACGAGCGTCCCGAAGGATTTACGACGCGTCCGCGTGAATTAGAACCCGGCAAGGGCGGGCGATATGAGCATGGATTCGCCTTTGACCGATCGCTTGAGGCGATGACGGTGCATCCGGCTATCTGGCACCTCATCAAGGAGTTCACCTTCAATAAACCGCGCTTTGTCACTGGCACGCTTACGCTTGAACAACACAATCCAGATCGACAACCGATGGGAACGAATCCGGCAGGTTTGCACTGTGCACGTGAAGGACGACACTGGCTTACCCGTTATGAAGTTAAGGGTAGCCAAATCTACTGCAACGATTTTGTAGCGTTCTTTTATTTGACGGATGTACACCCCGGCGATGGTGGACTCATTGTTATTCCCGGCTCACATAAAAGCAAATTTGAGAGACCTGAAGATCTCCTGACACCAGGAACCGACGGTATTGATCCGGAACCCGATGATGTTTTCACAAATATCACACCCAAGGCAGGTGATTTTGTCGTCATCTCAGAGTTATTGACACATGGGGTCTTGCAATGGAAACCGAAGGACCGGGATAGACGTTTCTTGATTCTCCGGTATCGTCCACAATATGACGGAAAGGTGAGTCTACCGGAGACAATTATCAACCGCTTAACGCCTGAAGTACAGGAGTTGGTGCAGACGGCATCTTATCAGCATACGAAAGAGATTGTCAAACAGGATATTGTAGAGTTGAGTGTTTAGAGTGGTATCAGAAGAATTGGGAGGATGATCAAATGGCAACGAATCAGTACCGTGTTTGCATTGTCGGTTGTGGTAGAATGGGTGGCACGATTGATGAAGAGGTCCGCGCAACGCCACACGGCGCGCTACCCTATTCGCATGCCGCGGGGTATACCGCTTTTCAACGAACAGACCTTATCGCCGCTGCAGATGTGGTCGAAGAGAAAGCACAATACGTCTGCAACAAGTGGGATATTCCGAAGTATTATTTAGACTATCGCGAGATGATAGTCCAAGAGAGACCAGACATAGTGAGTATCGCCACGCGTCCCGGCAATCATGCAGATATTACACAATTCGCCGCAGAAAACGGTGTGCAGGGTATCTATTGCGACAAGCCGCTCTGTGCTTCGATGGAAGAGGCGGACGCTATGCTGGAGGTATGTGAGAAATACAACATCAAGTTCAACCTCGGCACGCAGCGCCGTTACACGCCCGGATACATCAAAATGCGTGAAATCCTCGAAGGTGGTGAACTTGGCGAAAGACGTTCTATTATCGCTTATAGCGGCGGTGCTGCCCTCTGGGGATATACGCATGCAGCGGACATGCTGCTCTTCTTAGCAAGCGATTCTCCAATAGAATACGTGCAGGGCAATGTCGCTGTTGAGGATGCCGATTTTGAAGACAACCGCACGGAAACCGATCCCGGTATCGTGATGGGGTTCATCCGTTTTGAGAACGGTATCAACGGCATCAGTATTCCCGGCACGGCTTACGAATTCGAGGTGAATTGTAGTGAAGGCACGATTCGTGCACTCAATAATGGACTCGGTTTTTACCTCCGCAAACGGCAAGGACAGTTTAACGAAATTTTGGAAGCGCAATTCCCACCCTTTGAGCGGAAAAGCGGCACTGTCGGCTGCATTGAGGATATTGTTGATGCGATTGATACCGATACCGAGACGCAAGGCAATATTCAGCTCGCACACCGTAGCACGGAGATGGTCTTCGCGATTGTTGATTCACAACGGCAGCAAGGGAAACGAGTGCCGATGCCCATGGAAAATCGTGGACTCTACCTCGGAAGGTGGTAAATGGTTATTGGTTATTAGTTGTTGGTTATTGGTTAAGAGGTTTATTTGTAACAAATCACCAGCTCATGGCGGACTTCAGGGCTTGTTAGCGGTTGCAAAGACATCTCTCAACTGATAATTGACCAGTAGCAACTACTTATACTATAGTTCGGACAATTTCTGCAAAGTTAATGCTCATTTTCAAAGCGTTTCTGATTTTTCTTCAAGTTCATACAAAAACCTAATCCGGGGAAAAATAAACGCAAGTGGGACAAAGCGCAAGCCCCAGAGGGGCGGAATGTTTATAGAAACGATACTCCCCCAGGATCCAAGCCCCAGAGGGGCGAAATGTGTAGAAGAAGATTATAAGGAAGTGGTCTAAAACAGATGTTCAGCAGATTTTGTGTTTTTGCAGGTACTATTTGCGTGGCTCTCCTGTTGAGTTATGCCACAACTGCACAAGACGCGCAGCGTCCAGTAAGCACACGCTATGAACAGCGGACACCGAGTCGAGACGGTATCGGTAAATTCTACATGGGACGGGAAATCTCTCATGTGATGGGACACCAAGGCGCAGAGTGGTTAGAACGTCCTGAACGTGAACGTGAAGAGATGCCGAACCGGCTTGTTGAATTGCTGAAACTCAAAGAGGGGGATGTCGTGGCGGATATCGGTATCGGCACAGGTTATATTGCTCGGCGCATTTCACCGAAAATCGGCGATACAGGTACTGTCTACGGTGTAGAAATTCAGCAGGAGATGCTTGACATCCTTGCCAAGAAGATGGCGGAAGAGGGTATTACTAATATCAAAGGGGTATTAGGCACGATTACCGATCCGAAATTACCACCGGAGTCGGTGGATTTAGCGATTATGGTGGATGTCTACCACGAGTTTTCGCATCCCTACGAAATGATGCAGAACATCTGCCGTGCGCTCAAACCGAGTGGGAGGGTTGTCTTCGTGGAATACCGTGCCGAGGATCCGAAGGTTCCGATCAAGCGTTTGCATAAGATGAGTGAGTTACAGGTGATTAAAGAGGCGACACCGCATCCGCTTGTTTGGGTAGAGACGCTTAGAGACTTGCCTTGGCAGCATGTTATTATTTTTCAGAAGATTGATTAACTTCACTTGCCGCTTTGAAGACAGAATCAACTGCACCAAATAGGACAGGCAAATTATCCACGCTAAAACTCGTTCTGTTTTGGGTGAAGGTTTCGTTGATAAGGTGCCCAATCTGCCACAACGTGCCGTCGC
>VXZL01000155.1:0-1768 GCA_009845505.1 Candidatus Poribacteria bacterium
ATGGATTTGGTATTTGTCGCCCGGATGGATGGAATGCAAGACGGATTGTGTTCGCAAGATGACGCCTTGCCCGCCAAAGGATGACAAGAGTGAAAAACAGAAAACCGCCAGCCATCTGATACGCTGCAAACTCATGGGTGACATAGATTAGTTGCCCCAGTGGTAAACCGAATTGCGTCATTACCACGGCTACCAGAAGATACCACAGGTAGAAAAACCAGAGGCTAAAGGCAAGATCTGTCGGCAGAAGATAAACAAAGCCGATTGCGCTAAAGTAGATAATTGCTACAAGCATGCGAATCCCGTTCCACGGCTTGTCTGTGAGAAATTGCGAGAGACTGTAGGACAGCGGAATTTTAGGAAGGGTTGGGAAATGGAATTGAAGCCCATTCCAAGTGTGAATAATCGCGGGCAAAGCGATGCCAATCCATACCGCGGGCGATCGAAAAAATGCTGGGATCACACGGTTCTGATTTTCCGCGCCAAGCATCTCAATCGGCAACTGCACAAGCGGGAAGCCAAGTCGCTCACGCTCGATCCATTGGCGGCGAAGCAGAACGCATACGCAAGTCATGGCGAGAAACAGCCCGAGCGCAAAAATGCTCCACGCTGCCAGCGGTTTGATCCAAAACTCCCAAGGCACCCAGAAGGTTTGGGAGGGTGTTCCCTCAAAAAAGAGACGTGCAGTCCTCGTATCCAACGGTGCAAACCAGTCCGGGACATGATGAAAAAAAGTAATGTGCCACTCGTTTTCGGGGGACTGATAGTAGGTGGGCGCGATAATAATAGGAATGAAATACGCAGCAAAACCCAGCGATGAGATACCCGCGCTTATCAATGTCATCCCGTAGATAGTTACCAATTCAGAATGAACGAGCGGGGTCCCGATACGGTGCAGGAAGGGGTTGACTACCAGCTGGAGAAACACAAAAACCATCAGAACACCAACCGGCAGGTGGCAGGAAGCAAGCCATGTGCCTCGAATCCAGAAATCACCAATTGGTGTGGCAATGGCAAGGATTATCGTTGCGAAGATTCCTATTAATATACTACGTGCGGTCATAATCAACTGATGAGGTAAACTTCACTCTGATTCAGCAGTCAAATCTGAAAAAAATTTGCCTCACGGAAAAATTCGTGCGTCGCCCAAGCTGTGAAACGCCGTAACAAGAATGACCTATTACGAATCTAACAACATGTTGAGGTACATATCTTTGCATCACTATGGAGGTATTTTTCTTTCAGATTATACCCATTTCTCTCACTGTGTCAACAGAAAAGCGTATCCATACGTTGCCGGTGGATGGGAGGGACTAGAGACGCAGAGATTACATCTTCTAAAACATATTCTCCACTTGTCAAAGTCCTCTCTTGGCAGTATACTCATAGTAAAAATCAAAGGGAGTAGCAAATGAACGAATATGATCTAACCATCATCGGTGGCGGGAGTGCAGGCCTTGTGCTAGCAGTAGCAGGTGCAAAGCTAGGAAAAAAAACGGCTCTCGTCGAAAAACACCGACTGGGGGGCGATTGTCTCTGGACAGGGTGCGTACCGTCGAAAGCTATCCTCAAATCAGCGAAGATTGCCCATTACATCCAAGAAGCCGAAACATACGGTGTCCTTACGAAAGACGCACAGGTAGATTTTGCACGCGTCATGGCGTACGTCCGTAGCACCCAACATACCATCGAGCAAGAACATGATAATCCTGAACGATTCCGTGAAATGGGCGTAGATGTAATCTTTGGGGAAGGACGCTTTGAGTCA
>VXZL01000155.1:1778-3377 GCA_009845505.1 Candidatus Poribacteria bacterium
AGTCACCGAAGACTTTTGTAGTTGAAGATACGGAGAACGACCAAACCCTCACGCTCAAGAGCAAAAAATTCGTCGTTACAACCGGATCTCGCCCAAGCGCACCCGATATCCCCGGAATAGATTCCGTCGATTATCTGGATAGCGAAAATGTTTGGGAATTAGATGAACTTCCCGAAAAGCTACTCGTGATAGGCGCAGGTCCTATCGGTATTGAGCTCGCGCAGGCATTTCGTCGCCTCGGCGCAAAAGTAACAGTCGCGCAGCGCAGCGATCGGATTCTAACGAAAGAGGATACCGAAGTCTCCGAAAAAATGCTGACCTATCTCCGCGAAGATGGGGTTGAAATCCTTTTAAATACCAATCCTGTTCAGATCGACCGGATTACCACCCCGCCTAGCGACGAACTCAATCCGGATATAGCGGTCTGGGAACCACAAAATACCGAGGCATCAGAGGAATATCGCGTCCAACTCAAGGTAGAGGATACGGGAGAAAAGCGCGAAATTACAGTCGATCGAATCCTTATTGCGGCAGGACGGAAGCCAAACATCGAAGGGCTAGAACTTGAGAAAATTGGCGTCAAGGTCGGAAAAATGGGGATTGAAGTCAACAACAAGCTGCAAACGACCGTCAAAAATATTTACGCTGCCGGCGATGTAGTTGGACATTACCTCTTTACCCATGTTGCAGCGTTTCAAGCGACGCAGATTGTCCGAAATATCTTCTTCCCTGGTTCTAGCGCGATAAACTATTCTGTCGTCCCTTGGACTACTTTCTGTGATCCGGAGGTCGCTCGGTGTGGACTCACCGAAGCGGAAGCCCGTGAAAAACATGGAGCTGTCGATGTTTTCAGGGTGGATTTACACGATGTCGATCGGGCAGTCGCTGAAGGAGAGACGAAAGGATTCATCAAGGTCATCGCGACCCGTTGGAAGGGTAAAATCTTAGGCGTCCACCTAGTTGGACCGAGCGCCGGGGAGGTCATCCACGAGTTTGTTTTGGCAATGAGCGCAGGCATCCCACTAAGGAAGCTAGCAGGGATCATTCATGTCTATCCGACGTTTTCGAGCATCGTGTGGCGCGTTGCCGGAAAGTGGCTTGCCGAAGGCACACTGATTCAAACGCTACGCGGCGTGTTCAAGAAAGGGGAATAACTGGAGCCACCGGGCTTTTCGGTTGTTACTTTTCAGCAATCGTGATATAATTTCTCCAAACTAATAAGGCGAATTTGTAAATGGTCTGCCCATCCGGAGGTCGGCTCAAGTGAACACGGCGGCGGGGAGGGACACGACGAAGGCGGTGAACATGACTGAAAGGTCCTGTTCAGAGATGACAAAAATCTACACGATGAAACGAGGAAACTAAAAAATATGGATGCAACCATTCAACCGATTTTGGAGAAGGTATTAGCCGGTGAACGCCTAGACTTCGACGATGGGCTGACCCTTTTCAAAAGTCATGACCTTCTATCAATCGGGGCAGCTGCCGACACCATTCGACAACAAAAGCACCCAGAAGGATACATCACCTATATCGTTGATCGCAATATCAACTACACAAACTGGTGCTATGTCGATTGCGACTTTTGCGCGTTCTACC
>VXZL01000040.1 GCA_009845505.1 Candidatus Poribacteria bacterium
GCATTGTACCTTGCCAAAATGCTGAGGTGTGAACATGTACGATTATCGTAAGCAAACGCCTGAACAGCGATCTGAAACCCTACGTCAGCGATGCATGAGGAGGTTGCCGTTGCATGAGCCTCCCCGATTTCGATTCACAAGCGGGTGGTTTTTGATCACTGCGGCTACCTACGAACACAAACGATATTTCCATACCGAAGCAGATCGCGCATGGCTTCTTGGAGAGTTACGGAAAGAACTTCAAAATGCCAAGATTCTCGTTGGAGGTTGGGTCGTCTTACCAAACCATTATCATCTATTAGTGCAATGTCAACCTTTGTCGGTTATTAGTTTACCCCTGCGTCGTGCTCATGCTCGGACAGCACATGCCTTGAACCGACGTGATGAACTAACAGGCAGAAAAATTTGGCACCTCTTTAGTGACAGGCAGATTCGCAATGATCGGCATTATTACACGACGCTAAACTATATCCACTACAATCCGACCAAGCATAATTACACGAAAAAACCATTGGATTGGGATTGTTCGAGTTTGCCTTGGTATGAAAAACATTTCGGTATTGATTGGCTACGAGATCTCTGGCGGCAATATCCTATCCTTGATTATGGCAAGGGTTGGGATTAGTAAGATGAATACTCTAACTTATGAAGAACCCTAAAGGAAGCGTGGTAGATGTCTTGTCAGTAAGAACGGGCAATGAATTGCCCTACTACAAACAATCTATCTTTAACGTGAGAGACTTATGACGGATAACCCGAATGTCATTCTCATCTTCGCAGACGATCTTGGACGCGGTATGCTCAGCTGCTATGGTCAACAACATTTCGAGACACCGAATATTGATCGTCTTGCAAATGAGGGAATGAAATTCAACCACGCCTACGGTTGCGCGTTTTGTGCGCCATCGCGAGCGAGTATGCTAACAGGTCTTCACGATTGCCACGAGGGGACCTGGACCTATACCCAAGGCGGACTTTACCACAGGTTGAGTGCTGGCGAGATGACTTTGGACCAAGTTACGGAATTGCTTCATACCACCGGACTCCAAGCAGGTCCCGATGACATCTTCTTGGCACAAATTGCGGAACATGCTGGTTACACCACAGGACAGATTGGAAAACTTGAATGGGGTTTTGCCACAACTGGGGAGCGCATCCGGCGGCACGGTTGGCAGTATCACTACGGCTACTATGATCACCAGCGTTGCCACGGTTTTTACCCGCCTTTCCTTTTTGAAAACGGACAACCAACATACATTCGGGGAAACACACACGCCGACTGCGCGGTAAATCCGAATTGGGAATCCGAAGAAAATATGGCGCGCCGCAGGAACCGAGAGGGAAAAGCGGTATATTCTCAAGACATTTTCAATGAAAAAATCACCCAGTTCCTTCGCACCCATCAAGACAAGCCCTTCTTTCTCTATCATCCGTCTCAGCTACCGCACGGACCGATTGCCATTCCTGACATCCACCCAGCCGTGAAAAATGTTTCGGAGTTGACGACTTATGAGAAAGAATACGCCTCCATGATTCTGAAACTTGACGAAACCGTCGGGATCATCTTGGATGAACTTGAACGACTCGGAATTGATGACCGCACGATGATTGTTCTCTGCTCTGATAACGGTCACGAAGTGTATTATTTACAGGAAGGACGCACCTCTGGTCGGCGACAGAATTTGGACGGCGAACCGTTTGATGAAATTACGACAAAATTCTATACGGAGACGGGTGGCGATGTATTCAATGGAAACAACGGTATGGGTGGTTTGAAGTTTTCGAGTTGGGAAGGTGGCACACGTATCCCTTACATCGTCCGGTTCCCCGGAACAATTGCCCCTGATAGCGTATCAAACCATATCCTTGCGAACTACGACCTGATGCCGACCTTCGCTGACCTTATAGGAGTCGAGTTACCGGAAGGAAAAGACGGTATATCGTTCTTACCGACCCTGTTTGAACAACCTGAGGCTCAAGAAACCCACGAGTGGATTATATATGCCTCTCGACTGGGGCCAGCGTTGGTAACGTCAGATGGTTGGAAATTACGATATATTAATAGCACGGACACTTTCCAATTATACCAACTCAACGACGACTACCGCGAGGAAAACGATGTTTCGGCGGATTATCCTGACATCGTTGCTCGGTTGAGTGGTTGGATGCTCAGTGCTTGTGATGGCGATTATCGAAATGGAACGCCGCAAGCACATTTCGCTTCCTACCCAGACAGCGATTGACGTGATTCTTCCAATTCCAACACATCAGAGAGGAATATTTTATGCTTATTATTGATGCTCATCTTGATTTGTCAATGAATGCGTTACAAGGCAACCGGGACTTGCTAAGTTCGGCGTATACAATTCGCACTCAAGAAGCGCGTGTGTCCGGGAACCAAGGCACTGTCGCGCTCCCAGAGATGCGTCAAGGACGAATTGCCTTGAGTTTTGTCACGCTCTTTGCCCGTTCTACTGGTAGACCTTCCCCTCATTCTGATTATGCTACGCCTGCCCAATCCTACGGTATCGCACAAGGACAACTCGCTTATTACCGTGCCTTAGAAGCAATCGGATACGTCCGTATCATCACGAACACGGAAAACTTGGATAGACACATCGAGGCTTGGCAGAGATGGGAAAGTACAGCGATAGGCGACGCAAACGATTACGATAACACACCCGCGCTGGGGTTTGTGATTAGCATGGAAGGTGCTGACCCGATCTTGACCCCGACGCAATTAGAGGAATGGGCTGATGCTGGGTTACGACTGCTCGGATTGACACACTACGGCCCGGGACGTTACGCTGGTGGCACAGGCACAGAAATTGGACTCACCGAACTCGGCCGCCCGTTGCTCGCTGAAATGGAACGTTTAGGCGTTGTGCTCGATCTTACCCACTGCTCCGATCAGGCGTTCTGGCAAGCGTTGGAACACTACAATGGATTGGTCCTCGCCAGTCATAACAACTGCCGCGAACTGGTTCCACATCAACGGCAATTCAGCGATGAACAATTACGTGCGATTTTTGAACGAGATGGCGTTATCGGTGCTGCATTTGATGCGTGGATGCTCCAACCGGGTTGGGTTACGGGTGAAACTTCAAATGTCAAAGTTACCTTGAACAGCGTCGTTGACCATATCGATTATGTCTGTCAACTCGCGGGTAACAGTCGTCACGCTGCTATCGGCACAGACTTAGACGGTGGCTACGGGCGTGAACAGTCTCCGAGCGATTTGGATACTATCGCTGACCTACAAAAGATACCGGCGTTGCTGTCTGCACGTGGTTATAGCGATGACGATATTGCGGCTATCATGCACGGTAACTGGCTGCGACTTTTACGCGAGGCGTGGG
>VXZL01000643.1 GCA_009845505.1 Candidatus Poribacteria bacterium
GACGGGATTTACGGATGTCCATTTCTACAAGAAGCGTAGACTCGAAGACTTCCATCCAAAAGACGATGGGTTTTCTGTTGTCGCTAAAAAGTGATAGAACAATTGGGGACAAATATGAAAGTCGAAAAACCGAAAGAGAAATACGATCAATTAATTATTGACGGTTATTGTGTGATTGAGAACGTTTTGAAGGAAGAAATGCTTGCGCGGATCCGGACGGTGACCGACGAATTGATTGACGCGCAGACAGAAGATGCGCGCGCAGCCCATCGTTCCTCTGGCAGTATGATTAGCGTCTATATGCACCCGTTGTTCGCCGAATTGGTTGCTTATCCACGGGCGTTGCAGGCTCTTGAGGCTTTGGGTTTCTTGAGACCGAAATTCTCATCGGGATACGTCATCAGCAAACCTCCGCAAAGTCCACCGCTATTTTGGCATCAGGATTGGTGGGGGTGGGACGATCCGTGCAGCTATACAGCACTGCCACAACAGTTGTTTCTCATGTACTATCTGGTTGACACAACACCCGACAACGGTTGTCTCCGTGTGATTGGTGGTTCGCATCTCAATCGCCATCCACTGCACGATATACTCCCCAATGCGCACGGTGAGGCACTGCAGCGCGTGGAAGATGCCGCTCATCCGGCATATCAACAGTTTCCTGGTGAAATTGACATACCTGTGAAAGCAGGGGATTTGGTTATCGGTGATTCTCGACTCCTACACGCTTCGCACGGTAATCAATCAGATGAACGTCGGACGGTGATTACGCTCTGGTATCATCCATTTTTTGCGCTGTTGCCGGCAAGTATGCAAGCACATATCGGCAGACTTCGGCAAAGTTTCGCGTGGTCGGAGGCGGAGTGGGAACGAATCGCCGAACTCGCGCCGATCTGTGATGGCGATGTTGAACCCTTAAAATGGAATCGGAATCCGGGACCTGCATTGAAGTAGTTGAGTTTTGATAGAGACAGAATTCAATTTGAAAAAAGGTTATTTCATGATACACTATACAGTATGTAGGATTTAAGCGCATAATTGTAATGCCTGAACGAAAGGAAGTTTTCCATGCCACAGCCCCCGATTTTTCATTCCTATGCGTTTGGTCAGAAAGAACGAAAAACGTTGGATAGCGATGGTCATTTCGTTCTCCCCGGCTTGCTCACGCCAGATGCACAAGAGAAGTTGACGAACTCACTCTCCCATATCCATGAACTCTCTCGTACGTCGAAAGAAGGACATGAACCCAACCGATTTTCTGCAGAATATGACGATTATCTCGAAAGCCTGATTGCACACCCGCAGATGATTGAACTTGCACGGAAAGTTTTGGGTGAAGATATCCGATACGACCATTGTGTGAGCCTCAATAGACCCGGGGGCAATCGTGGTATTGGATGGCATAGTCACGGATACGCTGATGATAACCCAAGTTTGGGGTTCGTCCGTATCTTCTTCTACGTCAATGGATTTGAACCCGACGATGGTGGGTTAAAGGCTGTTCCTGGAAGCCATCTCTATCGGGATGCAAGGATCCATGCTCCAACAGACGAGGTGCTCCGCGAAGGTTGGCTCGCTGGCAGAAAGCATCCAGAGACTGCGGAACCGCTTGAAATTGAGGCGTTATCCGCACCCTCTGGCACAGTTGCGTTGATGTGGACACATGCCGCACATGCAGTAAGTCCACGAAAACCTGATAGTCATACTCGGTGGTGTGTCGTCTACGCCTATCGGAACCCCGGTAGACCTTCCGGTGCCCGCTGGATTACCCCCGAATTTGAACGGAAACCTATTCCCGGCGCAGAAGGATTGATGTCTCTTTATTAGCAAGTCGCGAACCGCGAACAATAATCATGCCACAAAATAAACCCCACATTCTATTCCTCATCAACGATGAACATCGTCCTGATATTCAGCCAATCGAAGGAGACCCGGCAATCCGTATGCCGACGCTTTCTCGGTTTATGGAGGAAGGGACCTACTTCCGTAACGCTTACACACCTTCGCCAATTTGTGTGCCTGCCCGACAGAGTTTCCTTTCAGGACTTTATCCACGTAACTGCGGGAGTCTCAATTTCGGCGATCCGATGCCGACGGAAGTCCGAACGATTCCGGGGCAGCTGGGAAACTATGGATATTACACCTGTTGTGCTGGTAAGATGCACTTCGTCGGAACGGATGTGATGCACGGCTGGCGCGAACGCGTCGGACGCGATATCATTGGTAATAACGGGTATCCGTATCCGGCTGTTAAAGATGAACACCACGCACAGATTGAACCGGAACCAGGGACGGGTATGAAGCAAAACAAGGTGATTCAAGAGATCCGTGATGCCCAACCGGGTTTAGGACAGTGGATGATCCATGACCAATACAATGTGGACGGTGCGCTGCTATTTCTTGAGGAGTATTTCGTCAACGCCTCCTATGATCGTCCGAAAGCAAACCCGCTCTGTATGGCGGTAAGTCTCATAGCACCCCACTATCCGTATCAGTGTCCGATGGATCTATTTACCTACTACATGCAGCGCGTGGAGCCTATCGTTGAAGAGCCGAACGAACAATTTGAATGCGACGATTTTTTTAGGGTTAGGGTCGGCGAAGATGTAACCTATCGTCAGGCACACCGGGCGACCGCTGCCTACTACGGGATGATTGAGTGGATGGATGCCCAATTCAACCGCGTCATTGAGAAACTCGAACATCTGAACGTCTTGGACGATTTTATTATCGTTTTCCTCTCTGACCATGGTGAGATGCTTGGGACGAAAGGCGTATGGGAAAAACAGAGTTTCTTTGAGGCTTCGGCACGGGTGCCGCTCTCTATCTGGTACCCGAAGCGGTTTGGGCGAGAACCAAGAATCGTTGAGCAGAATGTCTCGTTAGTGGATCTGTTTCCGACCCTGTGTGAGTTGGCGGAGATCCCTGCCCCTGATCAACTTGATGGACAGTCGCTCGTGCCGCTGATTGAAGGAAATGCAACCGACTGGCACGATACTGTTTATAGTGAACTCTGGCGTGCCCAAAATGGACCCTCTGTTATGGTCAAAGAGGGCAGCCTAAAGTACTTCCGATTTGACAACAACAAAGGGTGGCCCGAACAGCTCTTTGATCTCTCCAAAGACCCAGATGAACGAAACAATCTGATTGATGTTCCTGCCTACGCCGATGCGCTTGCGAAGCTGCGTGCCAAAGCCGATGCCTTACCTGAACCACGCCGTAAAGATGAGAACAACAGGTTCATTGACCCGCATCGTCCGATTATATCAGAAAAATTAATTGTTCGCGAAAAAACTTGATAAAAATTAGCAGTTTTTTATTTTTATTACGACTTATGCATTAAGTTAGAG
>VXZL01000180.1 GCA_009845505.1 Candidatus Poribacteria bacterium
TATTTTACTACATTTGTATGTTTTACTCAATATGACTTCTTATATTGCTGCTCTGTGCAAGCAACCAGTATCTTACTCGTTTTCAGAAGCCGTACAGTTTTGAAGCACAATCTGAACCTACTATTGAAATCATTGACACACCCATCGTTCTGGATATTCCGGCAAAACCAGCTGTACGAAATCAAACTGGTCGAACTGCTGCCGCTGGTAAAAGCAGCGGGACCGGCACACAAGTTTCCACAACTACTACAACATCTGGTATATTGGACGACTCCGCCAAGTTTTCTACTTCGCAGTGGACGCAGGGAAGCGCACCACCAGGGGGGCACGTACACGGTATCTTCGCTACATCTGAAGGGACCGTCTATGCTGTTGCTCCCACAGGAATATACAGATTAAGAACAGATACTACGGCGTGGACACGCATCAACACGGATATTCCAATTGGGCCATCGCTAATGCCGATGGCAGAACATGGTGGCATCCTTTACATAGTATCCACCGATGAAGTATTTACGTCAGGTGATAAGGGTGAAACGTGGCATACCATGGGTACCAGACCCAACGGAGAAGCTGTTGGTCTCATCGTCATTGATGAGGCACACGCGCGCAGCTCGCAAGTCCGTTCCACGATGTATCTCGCGCTTAGAGATGAAGGGATTTATCGATCTACAGACGGTGGAATACATTGGGACTCATTTAACGATGGTTTGGCAAGTCAAAAAATTTCCACAATCGCTGCTGTGGAAAAAACAGTGTTTGCGGGTACAGCGCGCGGTCTCTATTGTCTCGATGCAGGCACTTGGAAAAAGTTGCCCGTAGAGACATCAAGAGCTATCTACTCTTTGGCAGTGTCTAAAAATAATCTCTATGTTGGGACAGGTCCCTATCTGTTGGGGTTCACGCCAATAACGGTAGCACAAGACGTGCCGAAAATTGAGTCGTATGCACTCAAGATTTTTCATTCGGCTGACTTGGGAGCATCGTGGGCGGAAATAACACCGAGTTATAAAACTTACTACAAGCCGGTGATACCCTCTGGCATAATGGTTTCGGCTGTTGGTGAAATGCTTTTAGCGTCAACTGCCCGCCACCGATATCGTTCAACAGATAACGGACAAACCTGGACGGAACTTCCAGGGGATACGGATATGTATATGATTAATAGCCTTCCAATTGTAGCCGTAAACGAGACGACATTTTACGAAGCTGGTCCCTTCGGCATTCATCGCACAACTGATGGTGGAAAGCGATGGCGCCTACTTATGGATGGGATGCTGGGAACAAGACTAAAGGATTTAGTTGCGTTCAACAACAGATTATACGCCCATACTGGCTATGCGGTGTATCAATCAACCGACGAAGGTGGGTCTTGGAAAAAACTCCCAATTGCCGAGGGGTCTTTTGGAAAGGTGACGACAATTACAACGGAATCATCAAAACGGTACAGTGCTCGTATCTCTCACTCCTTTAATTCAAAATTGATAGTTGATGACAACAATCTTTACTTTCTTTCATATACTATGGATAACAACTTGCGAATTTTCGGCTTGTCTACAGACGGCAATAGACTCAGTCCAGTTCAGAGCATACCGATTGCTGATGATGAGACATTACGCCGTCCGTTACGGACGCGTAGCGAGGCAGCGAAAGAGCCTTACTTATCTGAAGGTTCTGAAAAAGAGCATCAATCAATCGTGTCAATCATTCCACCTCCTGCACGTAGAAAGGACAGTAAAGCCACAACAATTGTAGTTTGTAGTGATGTGTTCTATGCCGAATACGGACGTAGGCTTTTTAAGCGGAGACTTGGTGATCTGGAATGGACAAACACGGGATTAACAGATAGAAGCCAACGGTCTTATGAAGACTTAAGTAAGGAGCTCAAATTAGCGGTTTTGGGAAAAACCATCTACGTCGGGAAACGCGACGGTAAACTATTCCAGTCGCTTGATGGCGGGAGCAGCTGGAGAGATGTTACGCCCAACCTACCACTTGACTTTGCCCATTTCAAGGAGATAACCCTTGTCGGTTCAACAGTTTACGTCGCAACAGACGCGGGGGTCTTGAGTTCAGAAACCGGCGTACACTGGCGCGTGCTAACCGATAGTACTGGAGGGCATCCTATCATAGACAGGTTCGCTGTGGATGGTCCCACGATCTATGGTGTTGGCAATAAAGGAGCCTATCGCTTAGATGCGGATAACCAATGGAAACAAGTTTCTTCAGAAACACTCGGTGAAGCTGCTGCACTCGCCGTCATCAATGATAAACTGTATAGTGCTATCAAAGATCGCGGGATATTTCACATCTCACTTGCAGCAGAATAGACAACACCACATCGGGGAACAAGCTGCGTCTTTGGTTCGTAGGAACTTCTCGTGCATCTGACAACAATATAGGGCAGATGCAAGAATCCGCCCTACACGATTTAAAGATTCCGAAAGCGTTAGTACTACAGCGCGTGGTCTTCGGGGCGGACACCGCGTGTAAACGTACCAAAACCGAAAAACGTCGGTGCGTAATCGCCAACATAATCCACAACGCTTCTGTCGGGAATAGCGCCCTCCATCCCCATACACCAATAACATCCGTTGACAAGAAGCCGTCGGAGTCCTTCGCTTTCCAAATCAACCGAGGCACCCATCGTTGTGCCGAGGACGCGTGAGGTATTGCCAGCGTCTCCCGTATAGGTCTTTATCCACACCATCGGCATCGTGACGGTATCCGGTTTCGGTGGGTCTGTTGGCACCATACCGACCAGCACCTGTCCGTGGATAAGCACTTGGGCATCGCCTGTTAAATCATTAATGCCGTAGACATCGGACGGACCCCAAACATCGTCAACGCCTTTGAGAATCGGATGATCTTTCATCGCTGCGTCAATCACGCCGCGTGCACTCTCTTTACCGTGATGTCCGTGATGATTAACCCACGTCTCACCGAGCACTTGCCTGCCGTAGCCACCCTCAAATTCCTTGCTGTCAAAACTATATTTTGCGTATGGGCTATTGAGGTTACGGCTATAACTGAAGGCATGCGTCGCTGTCCGGAGTCCCATCACAGGTTTCCCAGCGTTGGTATAGTCAACGATATACTTCATCTGTTCATCGGGCAGTTCACGGAAACGCGTGAACAGGATCATCATATCTGCGGATTCCAAGTGATGAAGTCCCGGGATATTCGTTTGGTTTTCTGGATCGATCTCGCCTGTCTCAGGATCGATAGCAAACAGCACTGTGCATGTAAACCCGTGGTGTGTGGCTAACACTTTGCCCAACATCGGCAACGCCTCTTCAGAGCGATACTCTTCGTCGCCACTGACGAGCACAATATGCTTGCCC
>VXZL01000145.1 GCA_009845505.1 Candidatus Poribacteria bacterium
GCCAAGGCTCTTTGCCACGGGGGTCTCCCGCGAGTCGTTAGACGGGTGAACTGGAAGCCGCAGGCTTTACATTTGTAGCGTTGGCTTCCTCTAACTTTCCCGTTTTTGACAGCGTCTTCCCGTTTGCATCGCGGACAGTTCATCGTAGTCTACCTCTCCTTTAAGATGTAATTAGGAGAAAGTATAACATAAAAATTGTTGCTATGCAATAAACCTCGCTTTCGGAAAATTTCCCTTGTTATTTTTTTCGGCATTGTATATTATATCCTTTAGGCAAAAAATTTAGGGACTGATATTGCAGGTGAAAGATGGATTTTAGAAACAAATTGTCAGGCTCGATCGGAACTTGAGTAGGAGCACGCTATGCTTCGGAGCGCGTCCAGCGCGTAAAGGAGAACGATTATGGCAGGGAAACTGAAAGTTGCAGCAGTTGGGTGCGGTGGCATTGGGCATCTACATCAACTCGGCTACCTCCAGCATCCGGGTGCAGAATTGGTGGCAGTGTGTGATATAGATACCGCCAAGGCGAAGACGCGTGCCGAAGAACTCGGTGTCGCCAACTGGTACCCCTCCATTAAAGAGATGCTCGCCCATGAAGAGTGCGACTTGGTAGACGTTGTAACGGCTGACTATTTGCATTTCGAGCCGGTGATGGAGTGTCTCGAAGCGGGCAAACATGTTATTTCCGAAAAACCGCTGTCGCTATACATTAACGAGGCGGAACAGATGGTGGCAAAAGCGGAAGAGAAAGGGGTTTACCTCGCTATTGATTATAACCGACGGTTCGCACCCGGATACGTCCAAGCACGGAAATGGTTTGACGCTGGGGAGATTGGACAGACTTACTACTTAGACATGAAATTATCTCAAGGGGGTCCGGCTTCGACGTGGAAAGGTGAATATTACCTTCTCTATGAACTACAAACCCACGCTATCGACCTGCTGCGGTGGTTTGGCGGTGAAATCGTCGCTGTTTGTGCACAAATGGCAAAGCCACGCGAGCACGAGGCGCGCGAAGGTGAAGAGGCATGCTATACGAGCATGGCTATCTCTTTTCGTTATGAAACAAAAGTGGTTGCGACATTGATGGCAAGTTGGGATAGCGACTTCATCCATCCAATTGAACATCTTGAAATCTGCGGCTCCGATGGCGAAATCGTCGTTGATAACGTCCTCACACGTGCGACCTTGATGAAACGCAATAGTCAGGTGGTTGAAGAATATCGTCCTTCCATTTTTAGAGACGAGCAACTTGCCTTTAATGGGACTTTTGCCCTGCGAATGGCGGCACTCGTTGACGATTTGCTTGCTGACCAGCCACCAGCACCAACCGGTAGAGACGGCTTGCAAGCCCTACGGATAACTGAAGCGATTGTGGAATCATGGAAGGAAAAACGTGAGGTAACGGTTAAGATTGATTAGTGCAGGCGGGTAAACGATTTCGCACACAAGCCGTTTCTATATGCAAGGAGGGTCAAATTATGAAACATTGTTTGTCTGTTTTAAGAGAGGGTCATCGGTCATTACTTGCGGGTTCTTCATATTCAACTGTGTGTGCTTGTGTTGTGTCTCTTATTTTTCTGTTTCTGGCAATGAGTTGCGGGCCGCCCCCTCAAGGACAGTATCATGTTCCTGAATCGGCGATCCAAGCTGCGGAGAGGAACGTACCAGAGCAAGCAAAGCAAAGCAACGGTGGCAGTTTACCTGAGAGTGCTATGGTCCATTTGGAGCGGCTGCCTTACCTGAGAAACGCCTTCAAGGGACCTCCACCACCAGCGAATAGGTCCGGGCTTGACGATTTTTATGCCAGGACGCGAGCAACGGTTCAGCACGCCGCTGTTCTTTCTGACGGCTCCCTTGATATCCTAAAGGCATTTATTGCCAAAGGGTGGGCACCGATTGTGATGATTCGCTTGCAAGGACGCAACACCGAGATTTTACCTATTTCGCGTTACAATGATCAGTCGAGCGAAATATTTCTCCAGAATCCAGTCAATCTGGGTGAGCGGCGGATAAGTTACGCTGATTTTGAGAAATCTTGGGCTATGGATTCTCGGAACAAATGTGTTTTAATCACACCCCAGCAGCTCACTGAAGTAGACATCCAGAAAGTGTTAGGGCGATATTTACCTGCAGAGGCATTCCAAGAGATGCGCCTCCTCAGGAGCCGCTAATACCACTCGTGAGGGAAACTGTTGGACGCTTTGCACCGCTGTCCGATTGTCTGTTGCTTTGAAGATGTTGACAATAATGTTTACGAAAAAAATATTTGACATTTTTTGAGATGTGGATTATAATTATATTTCGGGTATGGTGGCACTCCAAAAGTGCTGCCCCGCATATTGCGAGTCCCTTCACACTGGAGCCTTGAAGATGCTGAACCGATTGATGAACACGATGAAGTCAAACAGACAGATACCACGTGTGGTGTGCCTGAACAGCTGCTATGCGGCAGCAGTTCCTGTCTCTCTGCTATCACCGTGTGTTTCTTCGGTTAACATCACGATTTACCCCCTCCCCCACTTAAGTTAAGTATTTTACTTCACAAAATACAAGACAGTCTTTCTCACGATTGCCAAAACCCTTTCTACCCAGATACTGCCTTCCGCAGATACACGGCAGGTAGCCTGGGTTCTTCGCGTTGCATCGCAGCATACCCCGAAAAACCAGGCACCCCGCGATGCGACTACTTGCCTTTGACGATACCCTCGAAATGTGGTATACTGCTCTACGTCTCGGGGTATCGTCATTACGTTTACGATAAGGAGTCATACCCCATGCGAGACGATACGAAATACTGGAGACTGGCACTCCTGCTTTTCTGCGTTGTGCTGACACTCGGATACGGTGCTTTGCGAACGCACACACCGAGTCCATCCTGTTCGGGGACCTCTGTCTTCTGTGCTCCTGAACCCTCACCCCCGTGTCCACCGATGTTCTGTCAGGATGCGGCTAACAGCTAAGGAGTCCATTTATGTGTTTCAAGCGTTGGCGATTTGATGTGTGTGTTGTGTTGGTGATCTGTTGTCCGTTGGGTCTTTATTGTTTACAAGCACAGCCCGAAGAGTCGACAGAAGCGATAAAGCGTTTTGCCGCGCTGTCCAAGGCAGCCCCGCGACCTCTCGAAAGCGATGTCTTTGTTGAGGGTGATACATTTTCAGAAACGCTTGACAGCGATTTCTACCAAACGATAATTCAGAATAACCTATTTGCGCCCCTCGGCACGGACTTGAACCCAAAGCAGAACAGAGGTGCGCACTTGAAACTCCTCGCCACGCAGGTGTATCCTGCGGAGCCTGTCGCCGCAACCGCGTGGATACAGGACACCGCGACGGA
>VXZL01000004.1 GCA_009845505.1 Candidatus Poribacteria bacterium
CGGTTCAGGACTCTATGAATGAGGAGCGCATGCTCTGCATCTTTCGTCCGAAAAAGGACGATTTCAAAAATATTACCCTGAGCGATCTCAGTCCGGTTGGGAGTTTGGTTCACATCCTCCGTTATAAAACGGATGATAACGATGTCCTGTTTCTCGCCCATGGACGCGAACGTGTTGAAATCGAAGAAATTTTGCACACCGAGCCTTTCATCAAAGCCCGTGTCAATATTCTTAAAGGTGATGAAGAAGCGTCTGATGCGAGTGAAGGACAGGTCTTAGAAATTGAAGCACTCGTCCGTAGCAACGATGAGACTTTCCAACGTATCGTTCAGATGTCATCGCGTTATCAAGAAGAATACGGCAGCATCACTAAAACAATGCTTGACGAACCCGGACGTTTCGCCGACTACATCGCCGCCGTCTTGGACTTGAAGCCACACGACAAACAACGTATTTTAGAAGCTGTGTCTGTCTATGAGCGGTTAAGCGCACTCGCTGTTATTCTCGCGAAAGAACTTGATCTCCACGAACTGGAAAGCAAAATACAAAACAACGCACAAGCCGTTATTAACAAAGGACAGCGCGAATACTATCTCCGAGAACAACTCAAGGCTATTCAAACCGAACTTGGTGAAGCGGACGATCTCAGTTTTGAAATCGATGAGATGCGGGAACAGCTACACGCAACTGAAATGCCGGACAAAGCGAAGCAGGCAGCTGAAAAAGAACTAAAACGACTCTCCAAAATGCAGTCTTTCTCACCGGAATCCACGGTTTCTCGAAATTACTTGGACTGGCTGCTCAACCTTCCATGGTGTATCAGTACCGAAGATATGTTAGATTTGTCGGCTGCACAAAAGATTCTCGATGCGGATCACTACGATCTGGAAAAGGTTAAAGAACGCATTCTTGAGTATCTTGCTGTACGTATGTTGAAGACAGAAATGAAGGGCCCAATTTTCTGTTTTGTCGGACCGCCGGGGGTGGGTAAAACCTCACTTGGTAGATCTATCGCGCGCGCGATGAACAGAAAATTCGTGCGGATCTCACTGGGGGGTATGCACGATGAAGCGGAAATCCGAGGGCACCGCCGCACCTATATCGGCTCTATGCCCGGTAGAATTGTCAAAGGACTCCGACAAGCCGAGTCTAACAATCCTGTCTTTATGCTTGATGAAATTGACAAACTCGGATCTGATTTTCGAGGGGACCCGGCGGCTGCACTTTTGGAAGTCCTGGATCCGGAGCAAAATCACTCGTTCACCGATAACTATCTTGATGTTCCTTTCGATTTGTCGAAGGTGATGTTCGTCACAACAGCGAATCAGCTCCATACGATTCCACCACCGTTGCGCGACCGGATGGAGACGATAGAACTCCCCGGTTACACCGCTAACGAGAAAGTGATTATCGCTAAGCAGTACCTGATTCCACGGCAATTGGACGCGAATGGACTAAAAAAGAAACTTATAAATATAAGAGATACGGCTATTAACAAGGTGGCGAGTGAGTACACCCGCGAGGCAGGTGTCCGGAATTTAGAGCGTGAACTCGGCACGCTCTGCCGGAAAGTTGCGCGCCGCGTCGCCGAAGGGAACACAGAACGAACGAACATTGCAGCGAGAGACGTTCCGTCGTATTTGGGTCCAGCGAAGTTCGATTCTGAAATTGCGGGTCGTAAAGCCGACATCGGTGTCGCAACAGGGCTGTCTGTCACACCCGCGGGTGGTGAAATTCTTTTTATTGAAGTTACCGCTACGAAAAAAACAAATGATCGTGCGGAGCTTCACATTACCGGTCAGATCGGTGATGTCATGCAGGAATCCGTGCAAGCTGCACTCAGTTATGTCAAATCCCAAGCCAATAAACTCAAATTTGATCCAAGTGTATTAGAAGACGATATCCATGTCCATGTGCCTGCTGGCGCGATTCCGAAGGACGGGCCGTCGGCAGGTATTACGATTGCCACTGCTCTCGCCTCCGTTGCCACTCAGAAGCGGATTAGTCCTAAAGTCGCTATGACAGGTGAGGTCACGCTCAGAGGTAGAGTCCTCCCGATTGGCGGCGTGAAGGAAAAAATCCTCGCAGCGAAGCAGGCGGGTATCAAAAAAGTTATCATGCCACAAGGCAATGAAAAACATTTTATTGAAGTGCCTGAGGACATCCAAGCAGGTGTTGAATTTCTATTTGTGGAGCATGTCACCGAAGTTTTTACGGAGGTATTCGCATGAAACGCCTATTGAGAATATCAGTTGGAAAACAGCACGCTCGCACCTTCTACTGTGCGCAATTTTTTACGTATGCTGTTGTGTTGCTGTTTGTCTCTTCATTTGTGGCACAGGCGAACATGACAGGTGGTGGAAGTCTGAATCCTACAACTGTGCCGTACTTCCTCAAGGACATCGCGCCTATCCTTGATAAACAAGGGTGTTCTGCCGGGATGTGCCACGGAAAGTTTGGCGGACAAGGCGGTTTGAATCTGTCTTTGTTGACCTTGAATCCAGAATCGGACTATGAACCGATTGTACACCACAATCGCGGCAGACGTATCAATCTACTTGAACCGGATCGGAGTCTCTTTTTTCTTAAACCTACTGGGCAGGTCCCGCATGAAGGCGATATGCGATTTGAACCGAATTCGGATATCGCATTAACAATTCTGCGATGGATTGAAGCAGGCGCGCCCTTTTCGGATGACGAACCCCGCTTGAGAAAACTGGAAATTGAACCGAGTACTGTTGTCTTATCCGATATTGGAGAGACCGCACGACTCAAGGTCCTCGCCTATTTTTCTGATGGTTCTGTTGAGGATGTGACCGAAAAAGCCGTTTATGAATCTAAGGACGCACCGGTTGCTGAAGTGTCCCCCACTGGTGAGGTGACAAGCGTCCGCTGGGGCGGAACGGCGATTATCGCTCGTTTTTTGGGTGTTGTTGATGCCTCGTTTGTGACAATCCCGCGGGCTTCTGAGATAGACGCGGCTTCGCAAGCAGCCCAATTCACGCCTAATAACTTCATTGATGAATTTGTCCTTGCGAAGCTCAAGAAGCTCAATATCCGTCCCTCCGCGCTAACGACTGATGAGGTCTTTGTTCGTAGGGTCTATCTTGACACAATCGGTAGATTGCCAAGGTCTGATGAGATAAAAGCGTTTCTCGCCGATACCCGTTCTGATAAACGCTCGAAACTTATTGATGCCCTTCTTGAAACGCCTGAATGGGTAGACCTGCGCACGTTAAAATTAGCGGATATGTTGCGGATCCATCCGCGTAGATTGGGAAATGGTGCGTTTGGTGAACGTGGAGCGACCCTCTTTCACGAATGGGTGCGCGGGGCTGTCGCACAAAACAGACCGTATGACGAAGTTGTGCGCGAACTCATCACTGCCCGTGGTAGTACGTATCAACACGGTCCTACAAACTACTACCGCATTGAGCGTCAACCCGCAGGTAGAGCAGAGACAACGGCGCAAGTATTTCTGGGTATCCGGTTGAGTTGTGCGAGATGTCATAAGCATCCCTTTGACCAATGGACGACTGATGACTATTGGAATTTCGCTGCCTTTACTGGAAAGGTCGGAATTCGCGGCGGTGAGCTTTACAACGAGCAAGTTGTCTACTATAACCCCACAGGACGCGTTATAAATCAATCTGTTCAGGGCAATCGCGGTGAAGTTGCACAACCGACGTTTCTTGGTGGTGAATCACTTTCTTCAGATTATCAAGGGGATGTCCTGCAAGTCCTGGCAGATTGGATGACCTCCTCGACGAATCCGTACTTCGCCAAAGCAACCGTCAATCGTCTCTGGAGTCAATATTTTGGCAGAGGTATTGTTGATCCGGTTGACGATATGCGAGCGACAACGCCCGCAAGCGTTGAAGGACTTCTCGAAGCGTTGGCGGATGATTTTGTAAAAAGTGGATTTGATACGAAACACATTATCAAGCGAATTCTCAACTCGCGAACCTATCAACTCTCCGCGGCGCCAAATGAGACGAATGAATTAGATGATCGGTTTTTCTCCCGTTTCTATCCACGTCCAATGGTCGCGCAGGTGTTATTGGATGTCTTAAATGATGTTACTGGAACCCAAGAAAAATATGGGCGTTATCCGCTTGGCACGCGTGCTGTGGCACTGCCGCTACCGGTGAGTTCACGTTTCTTGTCGCTTTACGATCGTTCTGATCGTGAGTTCCTTGGTGATTTGGATCCGAAACTTGAACCGACGCTTACCCAAGCACTCCACATGATTAACTCCAATTACGTCAATAAGAAATTGAGAAGTTCCAGTGGTGCGCTCACGCGTCTGATAAAAGCGAAACCTGAGAACCGGGAACTCATTACTGAGTTATATCTCAGCACATTAAGCCGGTTTCCAACGGATACGGAGGTGGAGACTGCTGAGGCGTACATCACAGGAAGCCCGAAGTATCGCACAGGATGCGAAGATCTCCTATGGGCACTCATCTCGTCGCGGTCATTTCTCTTTATCCACTAAGCTATGTGAATTTATGTGCCACAAACTGTTAGTTTGTGTGTTGGGTTGGAGGACCCGCAAACTAACGGTTTGCGGTACAATAGAAGTGTCCAATTAATTATGGAATTCACTATAATTTTAACAGCGGGGGTTACAATAATGAGGCACTTGAAACGCTATTTCATATTCAGTTTCGCTTTGCTGCTTCTCGTCGGGAACCTAATTATGCCAGCATTCGGACAAGGAGAGAGAAAAGGAGATCTTGTTGGGCATTGGACCTTTGAGAAAGGTGTCGAGTTAGAAGACCTGACGGGACACTTTAGCGAGATTGAGCTCTTGGGTGCTGAGGTGAAGGATGGGAAATTGCACATCGGCAGCAATAAGTGGGCAATGACGACTGGATATAAGGGAACGGACATTGGACCTGACAAGACTTTGGTAACATGGATCTATTTAGATGATTTGAACGTTACAAAAGGTGCGACGCTGGCGGTCAATAAGAGTAGTGGAGATACCTTTGATGCGATCGTCTATGCGGAACGTCAACCGAAGCGTTGGATGGCTGGGAGTAGCTTCTTTATGCGGACGCAGGATCCGCTCCCTGGATTTGAGGAAAAAGAGACGGGGAAGTTAATCCAGTTGGCGATTTCGTATGAAGATGAGGGCGGAAACGCAAAAATTACGATATATCGGAACGAGGAGAGCATCGGTGGTTATACGATGGGACCGATTATGTCTTGGGAAGAAGGCGATGTGGAAGCACTTTTTGGACCGCGCGCCCTCATCGGTGGGACAGCGTACGGTTGGGTCGTCGCTCGCGTAGAGGATGCGAGAATTTATAACGCTGCCCTCAGTAAAACAGAGATTGGTAACTTGGTTGAGAACACGCTCAGTGTCGAAGCGCGCGGTAAACTCGCGACGCTCTGGGGCAAGCTGAAGTTTTCTAAGTAGGGGTTCGATGAATGGTTATCTATTTCAAGAAAGGCAAGCATCGGTGGAAGCGCAAACCCCATACGCTAACCTGTGTTCGGGACGATGGAAGTGTCACTTGGACGCATCTCCCGCGTGGAATTGTGCAGCACGACTTTGCTCACTATGTTATTGAGACAACGCTCGGTTTAAAAAACGCGTTCTTAGGGCTTGTGGCGAAAGGGTACGACATCCCGGATTTCAACACACCAAAAGCGGCGCGCCCCTTTGAAATTCCGAAAGAAGCGATCGATGTTGAGCCGATTGTTGCATTGTTACAGGCGGATATGTTGGACAGTGCCACTGAAGGGAACGGCATATTTCAGAATTACAGCGCAGGGCTGCCCATAACGCTTACAGAGGAGCAGCTGGCGGTAATGCGACAGAAATTGGGTAAACTGTTACAACAATGGCAAAATTTGCAACCTGGCGAGTCAATGGTGCTACAGTTTTAAGATATAGAACGCCGCGAGGTATCCTTGTTACGGCACAACGGAGTGTGCCTACTACTATACCTTACGGCGTTTTATTGGTTTTTGTGAGTTTTACGATTCACCGTTTTTTGTCAACCGTGTGACGATTTCTTCAACTGCACCCGCTGCGCGCTCCCGAATCTGATCGGGTGTGAGACTCTGGATCGGGTGTGGCACGGTGAGGGGTTCCAAGTCGCTATGCCCGAGCACACGCGCCTGTACTTTACCCGCAGCAAAAAAAACTTCTGTACAGACTGCGACACTGGGGACACCGCGTTCCTCTAAAGCACTTCCATCGTGCATACTGCACGATATGCAAGAGCCTCAGTCGGCAAGTCCTTCAATAACGAAGTCTGCCTGCTCCGCGAGTTCAGCGAGCAATTCCGTCGGTGCCGGACGCGTGAATGTCGGTTTTTTGACCTGAATCACTTCGGCAAGGTCAAACCGTTCTTGCATTAATTCAGCAATGCGGTCGAGAAAAATATCACTCCCATTTTTCGTGATGTTCAGGAGACCCATTACTTTTCCATCAAGGCTATCGAGCCGCGGTGAGAGAAATTTCGCTGGCGCATCACCTTGAGAGGTTGGATCGAGTAAAGTGGCGTTTGGCATTAGAAAACCTCAATATTCTGTTGCTGGCGAGATTTATAACCTCGCCAATCCTTCCAGAGATCATGTAGATGAACCGGATGCTTCCATCTGCAGCTGCTGCGACTTTGCCATCGCATCTTCTGCTTCTTGAATCATCCCTTTTCGTTGGTAACACACGGATAAACTGGTATATGCAAGCGGATCCTTCGGGTTAATTTCTATGGCTTTCTGGACAGCTTCAATGGCTTCATCGTATAAACTCAACCGTTCATAAGCGTGTCCCAGCCCAAGGTGTCCTTCGATGTAGTCTGGATACGTGTCAGTGAGTTCTTTGAAGGCGTTGACAGCCGCTTCAAGGTCGTTCTCCGCAAAGTGCGTGAGCGCAGCGTCGTAAAGTTCTGCTTCGGTTGGCATCTTTTGTGTCCTTTGGGATATAAGTTTAACGAGATTTTATCAAAAAATAGGGTAAATGTCAAGATAAAATGATTCTGAAAAACCGTTTGGATATTGAGTCGTTTTGCGGTATGCTACGGCATACCTGTTAAGGAGTTTTGAAATTTGCGCGATTACACTGAAATCACTGAACGTCTGAAACGCTTGGATGTGTCAATGGCATTACTGCGGACTGCCCACGGTTATCCGATACATCAGATTTGCTTAGCGTCTCCATCTGCACAGGCAGCGCGACAAGTGCTTATCACGGGTGGTATGCACGGCGATGAACCCGCTGGTGTTGAGGCAGTCTTACAATTCCTTGAACGTGACAACACCCCACTCCTGAAAAACTTCTCATTTTTGGTGATTCCGTGCATTAACCCCTACGGTTACGTTCACAACACGCGTGAGACGTTTGATGGTGTAGACATCAACCGCGCCTTTGAAGCAGAAGATATTGCTGAGGTCGCTATTGTCAAACAGGCACTCGGTCAAACCCAATTCTCGCTCGCAATAGACTTCCATGAAGACTATGATGCGACTGGATTTTACCTCTACGAAGGCAAACGGGACGAAAAATACATTGGACCCGAGCTCGCCGCTGCTGCGAAAGCAGTTGGTCCCATAGATCCAGATGACCCGGGTGAAGATGCTCCAGACCTTGCCGAAGGTGTCTACAAAGTCGCCACTTCATGGGGTACGCAAGGTTTGACCCCTTACCTGTTGCATTTTCACAGTGAACATGTTATCATCTCTGAGACACCAACGGTCTGGGAACTTCAACAACGCGCATCGCTCCATTTAACAATACTGGATACCGCGCTAAACATCCTATCGGAAAGGGACGTATAGATGGAAGATCAACAAATACTGTCAAATGTCAATACTGCTTCTCAACCTTCGGCACTCAAAATCACTGACATGCGTATTGTGCGGACCCAAACGGGGGGTCCTATCTTGAAATTGGACACCAACCAAGGTATTTATGGGCTTGGCGAGGTTCGTGATGGTGCGAGTCCGACGTATGCGTTGATGCTCAAAAGTCGGATTCTGGGTGAAAATCCGTGTAACGTCGATAAAATCTTTCGACAGATTAAACAGTTCGGTCATCACGCACGGCAAGGCGGTGGTATCTGTGGGATTGAAATGGCACTCATGGACTTGGCTGGCAAGGCGTATGGCGTGCCGTGCTATCAACTCGCTGGTGGCAAATTCCGAGACAAAATCCGATGCTATAGCGATACGCCATCCCTCAGAGACCCCGAAGAGATGGGTAAGGTACTCCAAGAACGTATGGATAGAGGATTTACCTTTCTGAAGATGGACATCGGTGTTGGGTTGCTGCGTGGAACGCCCGGCACCATCTCTGCTCCCGCTGGGCATTTAGAAACCTCTAACCTAATGCACCCCTTTACCGGCATTCGTCTCACCGAAAAGGGTATCAGCATATTGTGTGAATATGTGGAAACGGTTCGGGATATTATCGGTTATGAGATTCCACTCTCGGTCGATCACTTTGGGCATATCGGTATTGAGGATTGTATCCGTATCGCGCGGGCATTGGAAAAATACAACCTCGCGTGGTTGGAGGATATGGTGCCGTGGCAGTATACCGACCAATATGTACGTCTCTCAAATTCATGTGCGACACCCATCTGCACGGGTGAGGACATTTACTGCAAAGAAGACTTCATGCCCCTGTTTGAGAGTCGTGGGATTGCGATAGCACACCCCGATATTGCGACATCCGGTGGGATTTTAGAAACAAAGAAAATCGGTGATCTGGCGGAGGAACACGGCATTGCGATGGCACTCCACATGGCGGGTACACCTATCGCTGCGATGGCGAGCGTCCACTGCGCCGCAGCGACATCGAACTTTTTGGTGTTAGAAAACCATTCTGTTGACAATCCGTGGTGGGATGAGATGGTGACGGGTTTACCGAATCCGATTATCCAAGATGGTTATATTAATGTTCCCGAAACTCCGGGGTTAGGTATAGACCTTAACGAGGAGGTTATCCGAGAGCATCTCCATCGGGATGAGACAGACTACTTCGCGCCGACGACAGAGTGGGATTCCGAACGTTCGCACGATAGGCTGTGGAGTTAGGCGTTTTATGCGTTTTACTCGGAAGCATTGAGTTCCTGAAGGTGTTGCGCGATGTTGGTTTTAATATCGTCATGTTTTTGCTGTTCAGCCAGTTTTAACGCGATCTGCAAATCAGCACCCGCCGCCTCACTCTGATCGAGCGTAAGTTTCGTTAAACCACGATTATAGTAAGCTGCAACAAATTTTGGCTTCAGGCGAATGGCTTCGTCAAAATCTGCGATAGCAGCCTCGTATTGGGCAACGGATGTCTTTGCGGTTCCGCGATTGTAGTAAGCTTCGGCGAAATTAGGGTTCAAGCGAAGTGTCATATCGTAGGCAGAAATGGCTTTCTTGTGCGATCTGACTTCTGAAAAAAGTCCACCAATACAGAAAAACGCATGGATAGCTATCTCTGTTTCAGTCCATATTGTAACGGTGGATTTCTTATTTGGCGAGGCAGCTTTGACAGGGGGATCTTCCTTCAGTTCTGGAAATATGTCCGTCAATTTTGGAAAGTGTTCATCTTCATATCTTTGAATAAGTCCGCCAATGAATGCCATTGATGATGACAGGGGATGACTTTCGTCTTCACCTATTCCATGGATTAAATCCTCTAATATTTTTGACAGTTGTTTATAGTCGTTTTTTGTTACAATGGCACAGTCCAGGTCTGGGTTGCACTCCACAATATTGGTTAACAGATTCAAGACCTCTGCAAGCCATTGTGCAGCACTTTCTGGATAAGGCTCAGCCTCAACAGTTTGCTGGTGTAGAGGTTGCTGAAGTACCGGAGCCTCCTGCTTTTGAAGTTCAGGTGTGCTCAATCTAACTGATATTGAGGGTGCTAACAGGGGTGGAACATTCTGGGCAGTTTGTGTGTCGGTTAACATCGTTTTTTATCTCCGCTTGTTCGATTTATCATATTCTGCGTGTGTTTCTACCTTCTCAATGATAACCCTTTGAAACTCGTATTGTACAATGGCAGTAAGACGCGCTTTATTTCCACCAATGTTGAAAACTGTGTATTTTGTTTCTCGGTTGCTGTAAGGAACCCGTCTCCCAGAATAAATTGAATGTTCCTTTCTAATATCCGCGTGTGGAAACGTTTGGCGCATCTCAACAATTGAACGGAAACTGCCTTGTGCCATCAACCGAAACCAGTGTTCGAGTCCTGATCTAGCATTCGGATGTCTCTGAGCAAATTCCGTTAGTTTTCGTCCGTAAACAATTTTCATTGGCTAGATATTTCAATAGGACCTGCCATTATCATTGGTGTATGCTTCACTCTTTGCTTAGCAACGCGGGAATTTTCATCACAACGCTATCTATTATACCGTATTGACATTGAGATAGCAATGTTGATTTACTGCCCAAACTGATTCGCCACAGCCACCAAATCCAAGACATTGACAACTCCATCGCCATTGACATCAGGAGTATCTTTTCCAAACCCAGTAGCAACCGTCCTACGGAATCACAGCAACATAAACCTGTGAATGCCCCGAAACATCCGAGGTATACACAACCGCCGACTCATCAGGACTAAATGAGGGATGTGGGTGCGTCCACTGCGGTCCATACACCGTATCCACCTTCATCTCCATCCAACTGAGTGCCTTCTCTCTGTCGCCTGTTTGCTGTGCGGCTGCCCAGTCTTCTGCGAGGGCGTACCGATCCGTTTTCCACTGACTCCCATTGGACGAACTCTGCGGATAACAGATAGGCGTATGTTCACCCGTCTCCACATCAACAAGTCGCAGACCAATATCGGGGTGAACGGTATCACACAGGACCTTCGTTCCGGCGCGGTTACTGGCAATATGCCACGCGTTGAAATCGGCAATCGTCTGTATCTGTAGCGTTTCCAGAGACATCCGCCGAAGCGCGTAGGGCCAATGCGTCACAATCAATTCGTCCAGCGAACCAAGGAAGGTCTCGTGCACAAGAAACTCGTTGTTATCGTGTTGATAGAGGCTTAGGTTTTCCGTGCCGTCCCTTTTGATGGTCCACATTCGCGGTGCCGGATCGCCAGAATAGGCAATGAGGTCGGGGTGTTTCGGGTGAAACTGAGGGTGGATAATCGTCTGGTCAGGAGAGGTATAGATAACTTCACCACCGCTGCCATCAGTAGCCGTAACAGTAATGTGCGATTTGTCGTCGCGTTTCATGGCTGTTACGATAAACCGTTCATCCGCACTGACACTACATTCACCGAGACTTCCATTCGGAAATTCTGCAAGCACGCGTTCCTCAAGTGTATCAAGATGGATTGCCTTTATAGCATCCGCTTGTGTATAAAAGAGTTCCGTGCCATCTTTGGAGATCACACCGGAATAGCCGTGGATGTCGTCAGCATCCGTTAGCTGCACAATGTCGCCATTGGGGAATTCCAATTTGAAAAAGTTCGGCTTTCCTGAACGATAAGAGGTAAAGATGAGATGTGCTTGGTCAGGAGTGAACGATGATGTCAGGAAGTAGAGGTTATGGTTGATGGAGATGTCGTTTGTGAGTTGATAGATATGCGCGTTCGTCTGGCTGTCTTGAAACTCGCGTAGTTCTGAAGGGTGAACGGACGCTTTCGCGTATTTTGTCATAGTGTCCTCCTCGTGAGTTTATTTATGTATGAAATAGGTTCTACCGATTGAATAGGTAATCCAGCAGCTGCGCGCCTTCACGGAAATCAGGGATAATAATATCCGCACCGGCGCGAATAAGGCGTTCCCGTTTGTCGGCGTTCATGTTGTACATATTATCTTCTACAGACGCAACGCCGACAGCAATTGCTCCCACTTCTTTCGCGTTTTCGATCTCTACGTAGCCGTCTCCGACGATGAGCAATTCGCTTCCACTGAGTTCAAAATCTGTGATGATTTTCTGGATAACCATGGCTTTGGAAAACTTCTTATATTCCCGCAAGGCACCGAAAATCCCACCGTCAAAGTATTCTGCAACACCGAGGAGTGTCGCCTCATTTTTGACGAATTCGACATCTGTTCCGCTGGCGAGATAGCAGCTGATCCCCATTTCACGGAGGCTTTGAAGAAATTCGAGGGACCTCGGCACGCGAAGGGGATCAGCAGACAGTGTGCCTGCTGCGAGTCCAGCAATGCGTTCCTCAACGACGGGCAGCAATCGGCGGTTGTACTCGTCTTTGTAAGCGATGGGTTCCTTCGGTGTTCCGCCGCGTTTCTCAATCTCTTCAGTTAACTGAATCATCTGATAGATGGTCTGTTTGCCGGTCAGTCTATCCACAAATTCAACGACGAGTGCCTCCAGTTCTTCTTGTGTTTCGGTGGTGTCCGTTTCGGTTTGGAGGCATTCAATCATCAATGGGACCATTACATTCTGCCAACCGTCTCGAATTAGCGAGATTGTGCCATCGAAATCGAAAACGACATGACGAATATTCCCTGTTTGAATCTCACGGTGAATCTCAATTGCGGTGTTTTCTAAGTTGTTCATAACGAATTTTGACTTGCAAGTTATACCAAGTGATCTCAGAATAAAAAGGCGTTGATTTCCCTTCTTTTTCCTGATAGTATAATAGGGCTTAGAGAGTTAAGCAAGTGTTTTTATTGATAACCGACAACTGACAACTACCGATACATGAACGAAAAAGAGATTCTTAAAAAAATCCAGCACATCGAAATATTTACCAATCGCCTCGTCAACACCGTCTTCGCGGGGGAGTATGAGAGTGTCTTCAAAGGACAAGGGATTACCTTCGACGAGGTCCGTGAATATCAAGTGGGAGACGAGATTCGTGCGATTGATTGGAATGTAACCGCACGCATGGGGCAGGCTTACATCAAACAGTATGTAGAGGAACGTGAACTCGTCATGATGTTGGTTGTGGATATGAGTGCCTCGACGGGTTTCGGGAGTATCGCTGAGACGAAAGCGGAAATTGCTGCTGAAATTGCGGCACTCCTTGCTTTTTCCGCTATCAAGAATAACGATAAAGTTGGACTCATCTGTTTCACGGATACCGTTGAACACTTCGTTGCGCCGCGGCAGGGGAGAAGACACGTCTTACGCGTCGTTCGGGATATACTTCGTTTTCAGCCGAAGCAACCGCGTACAAGTATTGAAACGGCGTTGGCGTTCGTCGATCGCGTGCTCAAGCCCCACAGCGTTGTGTTTCTCATTTCTGATTTTAAGGATACAGGATATGAAAAGCAGTTGCGTTTGAGCAGTAAACGGCATTCACTTATTGCGATTGCCTTACAGGACAGACGCGAGGTGGAATTGCCAAACATTGGACTCATAGAACTGGCGGATGCTGAGACCGGAGAGACGGTCGTTATTGATACGCGTTCCGAGACAGCGCGACAGTCGTATCAAGAGCTTAATCAACGTGCCGATGCTGAACGTAGACAGATTTTCCGAGCAAGCCAAATTGATTCTATTCACATCAGAACAGATGAATCCTATGTAAAGCCGCTTATCCGATTTTTCCGCCAACGTGCTGCTTGAGGCTAAGGCATGTAAGGTTATGAGTAAATTAGAGGTCCGGAATTTAACACAAAGCTTTGTTCAAAAAGATACCCGATTACAGGTATTGGATACCTTGAATTTCTCTGTTGATGAAGGGCAGTTTGTCGCTTTATTGGGTCCCTCGGGTTGTGGGAAAAGCACGCTTTTTAATATTATTTCTGGGCTACTTGTGCCGGACACTGGAGAAATTTACCTCAACGGCAAACGCATCTATGGCAATACCGGTGATTTTGCTTATATGCAACAAAAGGATCTTCTCTTACCGTGGCGAACTGTCCTGAGAAATGTCCTCATTGGTCCAGAGATTCACAACGAACTGCTTGACACCGCGAGGGAGGAAGCACAAAAGCGTTTGGCGCAACTCGGATTAAGCGGGTTTGAAAACAGTTATCCAATGCAGCTATCGGGTGGAATGCGGCAACGCGTCGCGCTCGTCCGGACGCTCCTTTTTCGGAAAAAGGTGCTGCTTTTAGATGAACCGTTCGGTGCGTTGGATGCAATGACACGGACTGTCATGCAATCCATCCTACTCGACATTTGGGCAGAAGACAGGCAGACCGTTTTGCTCATTACCCATGATATTGAGGAAGCACTGTTGCTTGCAGATAAAATTTACGTGCTAACTGCCCGACCCGCGACGCTCAAGGCAGAGGTGCCTGTCTCTCTATCGCGTCCAAGAGACATCACTGATACTGCTCTCATTCGCTTGAAAAGAGAACTTTTGTCTCTCCTACAGATCGAAATATCAGCCGTTTTCGATGCAGGCTAAGTCTATTTCTCTTCAGAATCCTTGGTCAATTCATGCCAAAATGAACGTGAGGAGCGATTCATATTGTCAAACATTTCGTAATTCCCCTTTTTACAAAACTCGTAGAGTGCTTTGGTCAACGGGATTTCAAATCCGGCTTTCTCTGCTGCTGCAAGAAAATACGGCAGTTCTGGATATTTCACAACGAGCGTCTTACCGGTTCCATCAACGATACGTTTGGCGATTCTGTCAAACTGTCCACGCCATCCATCACCCATTCCGACGACCTTTCGGATTGCCTCTGGGTCTACACCGGCACAGACCCCATAAGCCATCGCCTCCATAAATGCTGCATCACCGAGTCCCATCGCCAGTTGATTCACACCCTTGACAATCTGACCGGAACCACTCGGACCGCAATACACTACGTATTTCGGTTCACCGATGATTTCCAAGATTGGACGATGCTTTTCAACGACCGCTGCATCACCACCAACGAAGATCCGAAGTGTTCCTGTTTCGGATCCGTTGGATCCACCACTTACCGGTGCGTCTATCAGGGTCGCGCCTTTTTCGGTGAGTGCTGTTGCGATCTTCCGTGTCTGTTCTAATTCTGTCGTGCCTAAGTCGATAAAAACGTGACCGTCGCGGGCATTGGGAATGAGGTGTTGTTCAGCGACGCTGCAAAAAACAGCGGAGGAACGCAAACTGGTCATGATGACATCGCTGTTTTTGACGACTTCATTGCTATCTTTTCCAGCAGTCGCGCCTGTTGCAGCGAGTGCCTTGCATTTTGTGGGGTCGATGTCATATCCCATGAGCGGATGCCCGGCATTATGGAGATTTTTCGCCATCCGCCCGCCCATGTTTCCAAGTCCAATAAAACCGATTGCGGGGAGTTGTTGAGCGTTCATGATTTTCCTATACTTTGGTTTCTGAGAGTGCCGTTTTCGTCTTGTGATGTGAGGCGTGGATAAAAGTGTAGCATGTTTGAAAAGAAGCGTCAAGAGGAATAGAGGCACGCCGAATCTACTTATATCTATAAAGTCCATTTTTCCTTGACCTTTTTTGTTTTCTCTGATATACTGCGAATGCTGGATTACGGTATCACTGGATTGGGCGCGTTTCGCTTCGGCTTCATAATAGAGCCATTGAGGGGAATCGCGCCCTTAAACCACAATTTGTCTTAATTTCCTTAGACTACTTTTCCAATGTAATGGACCCGAATAAAGGAGTTTCCAAAAAATGATACACCTAATTAGATACGCCTTGATTTTGGCGTTACTTGTTTTTGGGGCGTATAATGTGCATGCGGAAATTTTGTTGCAGGAAGATTTTGAGGGCGATTTGGACTTAACGACGAAATGGCAGACGGGGCACCCCAAATTTGTCTACCCGAAAGACGGTATCCTCTATTTGAATCAAGGGAAATCCGGTGGTGACTATGTGAGTCTGCGGTCTGTTCAACACTTCAACGATATGGTTATCTATTACGAATGGTTCATCATCGAATGGAGTGGACAGGGAGACGATGGTGGTGCGCTGCGGCAGACCCCCGATGGTTCTTATTGGATGCGCTGGTGGGGACGCAACAGCGTTAAAGTGACAACAAACAAAGCTGGACCGGTTGCTGCTTGGCAACCTTTTCCGGCGAAGGGTGGACCCGCGTCGTCTAACTACGATGCAGCATCTGAACATTTCATACTCAAAGCGGCACTGATGACGGACGAAAAGCGGGTGACCATTCATATATGGGACATCACGGATAAGAAGAAGCCGATACAGGTCGCCGAGTGGGAAGTTAAGGACGATACTCACAAGTCCGGAAATATCAGCTTTGACTGCTGGAAGTTCGGTATTTATGGTGTTGATAACGTTGTTGTTGCTACACCTGAACATGAAGAAGAGATTTTCGCCGATAATTTTGATCCACAAAAGCTTGCTGTTGAACCTGAAGGAAAACTCGCGACAAGGTGGGGAGACCTGAAATCCAGCGGCTTGTAGACGGAAAGGAATTGAACCATGACGAAATGTGCGCTTATCAGCGGTAGAGGTATGGGGTTGATGCACGGTGGGAACTTCCACAACCATCCGGACGCGGAAGTCGTCGCGGTATGCGATATGGACCCGGAACTCCTCGCAAAAGCAGAAGAACAATTTGGAGCCCCCGGCTATTCCTCGATTGAGGAACTCTTAGCGGATTGCGATGCCGAACTCGTGCTTCTCATTGTCAATGAGACCCGTCGTATTCCCCCGCTTCGGCAATTGCTCGAAGCCGGACGCAATGTATTTACAGAGAAACCGCTCTGTGGATTAGAAGGACAGCATCGCGTACGGGAACCCGATCTTGCTATTGCAGCACCCGCTATATCAACATGGCGCGATTCTGGACTGAAGTTCGGCATTGATTTCAACTACCGATTTATGCACCATTTCCGAAAACTTCACGATGACGTTGCAGAAGGTCGGTTGGGTGAAATTCGGATGGTACACGCCCGGGCGCACTTCAACTGCTGGTCACACGTTATCGACCAAATCCTCTGGACGATGGGCACACCGGAGTGGGTAAGTACTATCGGGGATCCGAAGCAAGACCGCGACTGGGAACGACTGATTCATATCGGTTGGGAAAACGGGGTCATCGGATCCCTGAGCGGCACGAACCTGTGGGGTTACGATGATCATCCGCTTCGGGTGAAAGTCCTTGGCGAAACCTCTTACGCCGAAGCACGCGGTTTAGAGGGTTGGTACTGCCGACGAAAAGCGAATAGTTCAGAACACGAGGAACTCTGGGAAGCCGAAGCCGGAAGTCCAGAGATGCCGGAGTCTTTTAAGCGGATGGCTGACGGTGTGGTCAAAGCGATGCACGCCGACACATCTTTTCCCGCCGACGGTGAAGCCGCGTGGAATGAACTGTTGTTTGAAGCAGCGGTACATCGCTCCGCCTTGCAAAATGGTGCGCGGGTGTTCCTCGCAGATGTGGAAAGCGCAGCGTTTGTCTAACCGAATGTGTAATGGACGCTATTCTTGTAGGGGCAGGTCTTGTGCCTGCCCTTTGTGTTGACATTTTTGTAGGGGCAGGTCTTGTGCCTGCCCCTAACCTACCCGTTTAGGCACCACCCCTGACAGCAATCTTAATCGTATCTTTGCCATCTAAGTGATAGTTTTCATGAAGCGCATCAAAACCTTTGGACACATCTTCTAATGGAAGAATGTGGCTGACAAACCCGCCAAAAAGCGAGGCGTGCTTCTCAAGCATTGGGATGGCGCGGAGGAAATGCTTTCTCTCGAACCCCCATCCGGCTTCCAATCGCAGGTTTTTACGCATTAACATCTGGTTCGGATTGCAGTCAAAAGTGCCGACATCTACGAAATGTCCATAGACAACGTAAGTTCCGCTGTACCTGATGTAGTCTAAACCTTCGGGGATAGCGGCGGGAAAGCCGGTGCATTCGTAGACGACATCGGCACCTTCGCCTTGCGACGTATTTTCGCGGACAATTTTTTTCCGTTCTTCCGGGTCTGACACTTCGGCGATGTCAATGGTAAGGTCTGCCCCCAGTCTTTTCGCCATTTCAAGTCTTCCTGGAGGTCCACCAACAGCGATAAGCCTACCTGCGCCAGAAACTCTTGCCCAATTGAGGGCAAGCAGACCGATCGGACCCGTACCTTGAATCACCACTGTATCCCCAAATTCGATCCGTCCACGAGAGACACAGTGTGCCGCACAAGAAGCCGGTTCAGCGAGAACAGCGATTTCTGGGGGTAGATCGGTTCTAAGGAACATATTTGTGTCTGGATTTGAAAGATAGATGTACTCACTGAATCCACCGCGCAGATATGGTGCTTCTTCCGATGGAGAGAAACCGAGTCCGCCACTCGGTGAGAGCGCGATTCTGTCCCCTTCTTTAACCGGGTTCCCAAGGTAGTCTGTTTCGACACCTTCCCCGAGCGTCTCAATCACACCAACGTTCTCGTGTCCGAGAATGATGTCATGTTTGATATGCCCAAATTCCCAGTTGTGGAGATCGGTGCCACAAATGCCCCCTAACTCTTGACGTACCAAGACCGTCCCGGGTGTGGGATCGACTATCGGATATTCTCGGACTTCAAAATTTTTGCCACTCATCACGGTGGCGCGTGCGGTTCTGGTGGTTCCCATTGTAAAACTCCTTTATACTTTAACGACTATTTTGCCGAGTTTCTCACCCGTAAAAAGTGCCATAAACGCCTTTGGTGCATGCTCTAAACCTTCTACGATTGTCTCTTCCCACTGTATTTTATCTTCCGCTATCCACTGCCGCATGTCGCGGTAAAATTCAGCGTTGCGTTCCATGAAATCGGTGACGATAAACCCTTGCAATTTAATCCGTTTACCGATGGCAGAACTGAGATTTGTCGGACCTGGGGTCGGTTCAATATCGTTGTATTGGGAGATCATGCCGCACAGCGGAATGCGTCCGTGCATATTCATCACTGCAAGTGCAGCTTGGAGGTGTCTACCACCGACATTCTCAAAGTAGATGTCAAGTCCATCTGGACAGTATTTTCTGAGTTCGGCTTCCAAATCATCGACATTTTTATAATTAAAAGCGGCATCAACGCCTGCTGTCTCCAATAGCCACGCGACTTTCTGATCAGAGCCAGCACTTGCGACGACTCGGCAGCCTTTAATTTTACCGATCTGGCAGACGATTGAACCGACTGCGCCTGCCGCAGCAGAGACGAAAACGGTTTCACCTGCTTTCGGCTGACCGATCTCCAGAAATCCGAAGTAGGCGGTGCGTCCCGGCATACCGACTGCGCCTAAAAATGACTGCAGTGGCGCGATTGATAGATCGACAGCAGTTAGGCTTTCTGCTGATGCAACGTAATGATCACGCCACCCTAACATGCCTGTCACATAGGCCCCGACTTGAAACTCATCGCTGTTGGATTGCAGAATCTGACCGGCACATCTGCCTTCCAGTGGTTTACCGAGTTCAACCCCGCGCATGGCACCGCGCATATATGGGTCTACGGATGTGTAAAGGTTTTGGACTAATACCTCTCCTGCCGCGGGTTCAGGCAGGGATGTCTCCACGAGTTCAAAATCACTTTCCTTTGGCATCCCAACAATCCTGTTCTTAAGACGAATTTGCC
>VXZL01000628.1 GCA_009845505.1 Candidatus Poribacteria bacterium
TTGGCGGAAACACGCAAAGACCGCATGAGTATCTCGACAAAATATTTACACACCCGTGCTGGTGAAGGTCCTTGGCATATAGAGCGGATAAAACAAGATCATGCGAACCTTTTTGATGCGAACCCGAACATGGTTTTACTTGCTGAGGTTCGTTACTATGATGGTCATGACTTCGGATTCACGGAGGATTCTCCGTATTGGTTGCGCAATCCTGATGGCACGATTGTAAGGGAGGAGTGGTTTGATGCTGAAGGCAAGTTAGGTTATTTTAATGATATGGTTGATTTCACGAACCCGGATGTCATTGAAATAATCGTCGCTCAAGCCGTTGCGGTTGCCAACTGCGGTCTCTATGATGGTATAATTCTCGATAATTGGAGCGAGTCTGTAGATTTGCATGGGCTTGTGCCACTGGAAGTTGTTCGTCAGGCACGGGTGCAGATTCTACAAGGGGTCCGCCAAGCAGTGCCGGAGGACTTTCTGATAGCTGTAAATCCAGTATGGCACAAAATTCCAGGCTCAGCACCGTATGTCAATGGTGCGCTTATGGAAACTTGGGGGTCAGAGTGGCAAGGGACGGAGGAGTATGGGGGTACGTATTATACCCGTCAAGACTATCTCAATTATGAGGAGGCACTTCTCTGGAACGCAGCGAACTACAAGGAACCGAACTTTACTTTTTTAGCTGCCAAACTTCCAACTTATGCCGATCCGCAATCATCTCGCAATCTTCAAAACATGCGTGTGTTTACAACACTCAGCCTCACACATTCAGATGGCTATGTGAATGTACATCAGAGTCCATCGGGTAGCCTCTACTATGATTTCTGGAATGCCGATCTCGGTCGTCCTGTAGGTGAGAAGGGAAAACTTTATGAGAATCGTGATGGCGTGTTCATCCGGGAGTTCACCAACGGTTGGGCAGTGTATAACCGGAGCGGCAAAGCACAAACAATCCGTTTGCCCCAGTCAAAAGGGGTTGCCAGCGGTGTAGAAGGCACGCAGCATGTGCTTGCGGATTTAGACGGTGAAATTTATTTGAAGGGTATCATGGTAACGGCAGATGTCAATGGCGATGGTCTTGTGAATGTGCTGGATTTGGTGATAATATCCAATGCGATTGGGACGCAAACGCTGGATTTGAATGGAGACGGTGTTACCAACATCCTTGACCTTGTAGTTGTTGCGAACGCTCTTTCTATAAAGAAATAATATGTTGATTGAAAACTTATTTAAAACACCACAAAAACTTTTTCGATCAAAAGTGCGGCGAGTAGAGCCTCTCAAACGCAGAGCGTCGGCTTCACGACAAACACCGGAGATAATGCAGATGATGCCCAACGCTCGCGGCGACGTTTTACTCAGAGTGCGGAGAAATGTGACGTATGGCTAATAATACTCCCCAAGCCCCCTTTGGCATCGATCTTGAAGGTTCAGCGATCTACGAGAAAGTCTTGGAACACCCGATCCCGTGCATGCTGCTCCGTCAGGATTTACCCGTAGATGTGCTTGCCGCGATGGCACAGGCATTTAAGATTGTGGATGTTGAATACGAGGGCGCGACGTATTTTGCCGTACCCCTTGCGTTCTACACGCCCCCAGAGCCGGGCGAAAAGGTTGTGGGAAAAATTTTGGACCCGTGGGGCAATTTGACGGAGGCGACAGATGCCGACCTTTGTAGATGAATACACGATCAGCGTGCTTGGATTTATAGATGCTGTGCTCCAAACCAGCGGCACCTATACTGTAGGGGAGCAGCGTGTCGCAACAATCGCCACCATTGAAACACGACCCCTCACGCGGGTAATGTTCGTATACGTCTACAAGACCGGCTATCCCTCAGCAACCGGTGCATTTACTGTGGAGTGGTATAACAACGCTGCGCGAACCCAACGCGAGACAGCCAACAGACCCACTTCACCGACTTTCACGCCAGCAACACCTCTTGATGCCGAGGGGGACCCTGCAATGCCTGCCGGGACAGATGATATAGCGGATGCGGATATATGGAAACGTGCAACCCTGCAAGTCACTGCCCCGACAGTTCCGAGTCGCCTCGCAGCAGATTCAATGATTTTTTACGACATCTATGGACGGATTACGATGCCACAGGCAGACTTCGACCGCATGACGGGGGATGATGGAGTGAGCTAATGCCGTTTCGACAAACAAACTTCATCTTACGTGTCATCACAGGCTTTCTGTCGGGTTCTGTTGACTTCACTGGCAACAAAAGGACAACACTCCAACCCGCGGGTGGCAGTTTCACTGCGCCGTTTGTCTATAAAATCGGCAGACCCGCGTCGGATCAATTTATAGGAACAATTACCGGTGCCGATGCAACGGCAAATGTTTCGCCGTCAGCACCGGTAACGCAGCGACAACGCATGGGTGGGAGCCCAAGCGATATGGAAGATGTCGATCCAAACGAAGTCCAAACAGGGAGCGTTTCAGGCACAGTGCCTGTGAACAGCGGCACAAGCGTAAAAACACATACCTTAACGCTAAGAATGCGACAGCCGGATCCCACATAGGAGATGCGCTGATGGCAAAACAATTCTATCTCAAACTCAACCAAGACTCTGATGCGCTTTTTGAGCTGATAGAACAGTTCCGGGTGCTTCATATAGAACATGCCGGTGAGATGTGTTATGTCGTCTTATACGGTTATGGCGAGATAGACACAAGTCTCGTCAAGGCGATTGAGAACGATCGGTTGGTGTTAAAGGGACATTCTATATGAGAGCGAGAAGGCCTCCGGGAGAGGTTTGCACTTGAAAAAACGACAGAAGGCTGGACGATCGAAGGTGGCTACTACAGCACACCGATGGAGACAGAAGTCATCCCCTCCGAGATCACCGAACACCCCAAACCCGTGATTGTGCCAACTGTGCCCTTGGCAGAGAAAAAGGGGAAACGGTATCTGGTGATGAACAACGATCTTTCGATGCTCGAACGCGCAACGATTTTACGGAATCACTATGTAGAGCTTGTGATGTATAAAGATGAACTCCATTCGGCAATTTTGTTAGAAATGGAGCGCGAGTCGATGCCCGAAACGCTCACGGAAGAAGAACGTGACGAGGTACATTTCCTAACAGGCACATCGCCAGAGGGGTTAACCATCTTTGAGGACTTTATTGAATCGCCAGAACCGTGTTTGTTGTTTGATAAGGATGTACCCGAAGCCTATATCTACATGCTATCGATGAGTTTCATTATCGTGGAAGTCAACATCCAAAACACACTCCGGAAAGGTATCGCAGGAGGAACTTTCTAACGCAATAAGTAGTTTTGGACATAGGCAATTTCAGTTTTCTTAATGTTATCACG
>VXZL01000113.1 GCA_009845505.1 Candidatus Poribacteria bacterium
GCCTCCCAACGAGGTCTTACACGAACTCCACAGGCATTTTACTTCTCCTCGCAACTCGTGGCGAAGTGTTAAGGTTTAAGTTGGACACAGGTTGATAGCAGCATTTAGGTCTCTGTCGCATTCAAAGCTACATTCAGAGCAGTGATAGGTGCGTTCTGAGAGCGTCAAATCTGCTTTCTTGTGTCCGCAATGGCTACATGTTTTGGAACTCGCAAAGAATTGCGGTGCTTCGGTTATCGGTATACCACGCCTATCCGCTTTATACTTGAGTTTCGTTAGGAAACCCCCAAGTGCTGAATCCGATAGTGCCTTTGTGAGTTTACGGTTTTTGAGCATATTGGTAATCTTAAGCGTTTCAATACCGATGGCACTTGCCTTACGGACAATCCGTATTGTCGCTTGGTGGTGAGCGTCCTCACGGATATTCGCGATACGTGCGTGAACAGCAGAAAGCACATCTTTCGCTTTATACCAGTTCTGACTACCTTTTTGTCGACGAGAGAGTCTACGGTTCGCACGTGCCACCTTTCGCTCATATCGTTTCAGTGGGCGTGGATTCTCATAAGTTGTGCCGTCTGAACAGGTAGCAAGCGTATTGATACCCACGTCAACACCTATCGGTTGTCTATCGTCAAACAAAAGGGCTTGGTGATTATAGTTATTGCTATCCAAGTTCCTGACGGTAATAGCCACAAACCACTTGTTGTTATGTTTTGACACAACAACTTTCGTGATTTCACCAGTCCACTGGAGTTCCTCACGTATGCGTATCCAACCGATTTTAGGGAGATTGATACGCTTTTTGTAGACTTCAACAGTTCCGAGTCCATTATCTGCTTGGTAAGAGCATTTACCAGATCGGTGCTTATAGACGGGAAACTTGTTTTGTCCTTTTTTCCAACGCGCGACAGCGTCTCCAAGATTGTGTATCGCATTCTTGGAGGCATTCTGTGAGAGTGCTTTACACCAGTCAAACTTCTTATATTTGATGGCATTGAATTCACGCTTTAGGTCAATATAACTTCGCCATTCGTCTGTATCCAAGCCTACTTTGAAGGACGATAAAGCGAAGTTATACGCAACACGAGCATAACCTGCATGCTGTGCCATAAGCGTCGACTGCTTATTATTCGGGTTGAGTGCTATCTTCTGTGTTCGTAAACTCATGGTTATCAGGTATCAGGCTTTCATCCGTGTGTAAGTCGGAGGCAAGCACATTACCAAGCGGTAATGCTTACACTGCTTGCCAACCTGATACGCTGATTATACGACGGATCTGTGCGTTTTGTCAAGGTAAATTTGTATAAATTTGACTATATTTTAGATGACTGCAACCTACCCCACCCTAAAGGGCGAGGAAATTTGTCATGAATGCCAGCCAAGGCTATAGATGGGCCGAGGGTAACTTGTTGACTACCGTTCTTCTCAAGGACACTGTGTCAGGTCTTAGTAGCAAGTAGTGCAAGTCTTGTCAACTGACGCATGCTGCTCTTTTGTTCCATGATGCCCGTCGCATGAATCAACACGGAACGCGCGTGGGGCATTCCAAATCAACGCCGAGCACGCGTGTGACACTCGCCGGGACTTTACGCCGCAAACAAGAATTTTCAAATCAGGTACTAATGCCACACAGGGCCTCTGGTGGGAAATAACATCCTATTTGGCAGATCAGAGGTTCCCTTCGCGTGCCCGTTCAATCAAACGTGCAATCATTCGCTGTTCAACTTCAATTAGGGTGCGTCCTATGCGCATTCGCGCCTGAACTTCATTAATAGCACGCTTTTTGCTCAGGACCCCTAACCCAAGGATACCTATATCAAATTTGGGACGCTGTCGAATGCGTTCCGCAACCAATTCTGACTGTTGCTCAGAGGTCAATTGGATAAAGGAAAACCGGGCGGGTTCTTCTTCTACCACTTTCCGTAAAGAGAGCCACTGCCCGTCAGGAGCCAGAGCCACTGGACGGCTCCAGTGGTCTTCAGGGATCGTTGGTATGCTATTCGCCATGAGTGTCTCCTTGAAGAGGATCAAAACGGTTTAGAGAAACCCGTAATTACTAAAATCAGTTAGCAGATAGTATACCACAAAAAGGAGTAAGAGTCAAACAAAAGCGGGTAAAGTCAGGATGTGAAAAAATAGAGACTTTCTATCCGCCACCCTGACCTTTCCATCTTGATTCTTGGGATAATTTTACTTGAAAACGAGGTTTGGCTGTGCTATTCTATGAATGAGATGATTTCTATTAGAATCTACACAGACAGATGATAAATCGCCTGACTACCAATAGATGCATCTTCAAAATATATGTGGGTATCAAAAGAGGTATGGTTCGTAGTAGCGCAATTCATTGCACATTATGGAATTTCTGAATTCATAGAGGAGAGAAACATGAAACGCTATGGAAATCGTCACGGAAATTCGGGAATCGCTGCTTATGAGGAGGGACCGGATTTCATCAGAATCCAGTTTACGAGTGGTGGTGTCTATCTGTACACCTACGACAGTGCAGACGAGGATGACATTGAAGAGATGAAAGCATTAGCGCGAGAAGGCAACGGGTTGAACAGATTCATCAACGACTTTCGGCCCGGTTATGCAAGACGAGAACGTTAATCGGTTCGTAGTAAGGTGATTTATCGCTTGTGTTAAGTCGCAGTTCATTGCGCCTCAGATGAAACTTACGACTTCATCATTAGACAATGGAAAGAAAATCATGATCGAATACAGAAAAAGGATAAAGCACTTTGTATCTTTGGTATTTTCAGTATTTTTCCTATCTTGTATAGTAACTGTCGCAACTGCTCAGACTTCTCAACAGATCGCTCAAAAAGCCTTCCGTTCCACGGTGTTGCTTGTCATGGAAGATGCCAACGGTCAACCGCTCTCATTGGGTAGTGGATTCTTCGTCGGAGATGGCCAAATTGCGACCAATCTCCACGTTGTAGAAGGGGCAGTAAGAGGCTACGCAAAACTGGTAGGCAAAGAGACAAAATTTAACATAGAAGGCTACACCGCGGTTGATGAGAAACGGGATTTAATAATCCTAAAGGCTGTCGCTTTTGGCACACAAGCAGTTTCACTTGGCAATAGTGATTTCGCTCCGGAACAGCTAAGCGTGTAACAGGCGACGTCAGTGACAGTAGTGTTAAGAAGTTATCAACACATCTCGGTCCCGCGGACAGTTCTGAACCTACTACTTTTCGTAAAGTAATAAAAACATGGGTGAAGTTCAGAATTCTTGACTTTGAAATAGTGAGATGATATTGTCGAATAACACCTGTATGACAAAGATAAAACCTTTCGGAATTAGTCGTTTTGGACTTGCAAAAAGT
>VXZL01000129.1 GCA_009845505.1 Candidatus Poribacteria bacterium
ACACTACTACAAACGAGAAAATAGAAGACAAGGACAACTGAACTGTGAATGTATTTCACTTTTACCTCACACCAAAACGTTAACTTTCTAAAAATACGGGAGTTGGGTATAGGAACGCACACCGAATCAAGCGGAGCAGAGGGTTACCTGCGCGACAGCATACACATTTGTATGGGACATAGAAACGAATATTAAATTGATATTCCGTGCGTCGGCATACCGTCGGACTTCGCCGTGCAAAATAAGTTCAGGTTTCCCGACAGCATTCGCCTTGATCTCTACGTCTCTCCAACGCATACCGGCAATCAGACCTGTGCCGAGTGCTTTCAGGGCTGCTTCTTTTGCAGCAAAACGGGCAGCGAGTCGCCAATATCGGCTCGGCGCGTCTCCACAATACGCGAGTTCTTGTTGCGTATAAACCCGCTGTTCAAAGCGCGCCCCCCATCGACGAGATGCCTCTCGAATCCGTTCCACTTCAACAATATCAATACCGATTCCCTGAATTTTTTGCTGATGCATCGATCTATCTATAGAGGGCATCCGTCATTTGTGCAGCACGAACATTTGCTTTTACATCATGGACACGGACAATGTCTGCTCCGTGTGCGATTGCCCAACACACCGTCGCTGCTGTGCCTTCAACGCGCTCCGTCACCGGAACATCTAAAATATTGCCGATAAACGATTTACGCGAAGTGCCGATAAGCAGCGGTCTGTTTAGCACTTGAAACTCCGAAAGACGCTTCAGGAGCTGAAGGTTATGCGCTGTCGTTTTACCAAAACCGATGCCTGGGTCAATAATAATGCGTTCGGCAGCGATACCGTGTGCCTCAGCATTCTGAATCTTTTTTTTTAGCCATGCGTGAATCTCGTTAACGACATCTTCATATTCGGGTGCCTGCTGCATTGTGCGCGGTGTCCCATTCATGTGCATCAGAACAACACCGGCTTCCATCTCAGCGACGACTACCGCCATGTCAGGATCGCCACTCAGGGCAGTGATGTCATTAACAATATGTGCGCCTGCCTCAAGTGCACACTGCGCCACCTTTGCTTTGGACGTATCAACAGAAATGAAAACGTCCACAGTATCAGCGAGTGCATCAATGACCGGAACGACCCGTGCTAATTCTTCATCAACCGATACTGGTGATGCCCCCGGACGTGAAGATTCGCCACCGACATCGATGAGGGTAGCACCTTCAGCAATCATCGTCTCGGCATGCGCGACCGCTTGTTGGACATCAAGATAGCGTCCGCCATCGGAAAAAGAGTCCGGCGTGACGTTCAAGATGCCCATCACATGCGTATTTCTACCTAAAGTGAGTGTTTTCCCACGACAAATCATATAATCGGTTTCGCGGGAAGTTGAGGTCGGGGTCCGAGGATTTCATCAATCTCTTCAGTAACAAGCGTTTCACGTTCTAATAACGCATCTGCGAGTAACTTCAATCCATCCAAATTGGTTTCCAAAATATCACGTGCCTTTTTATAGCACTCCATGACGATATCGTGGACAGCCTGATCAATCTCAATAGCAGTTTTTTCGCTATAATCCTGATGGACAGCCAATTCCTTGCCAAGAAAGACCTGTTCGTCGCGTCTGCCGAAAGTGAGGGGTCCCATGTGGCTCATGCCCCACTGGGTAACCATCCGACGTGCGAGGCTCGTCGCTTGCTCAAAGTCATTTTGCGCACCTGTCGTCTGCTCACCAAAAATAATTTCTTCAGCGACCCGACCACCGAGTGCAAAAATAATGTGAGCGAGGAGTCGTTTTCTGCTCATGTTATGGCGTTCTTCAAGTGGAAGTTTTGCTGTGACACCGAGTGCTCTACCGCGGGGAACAATCGTACACTTATAATTCGGATCGCTCTCTGGCACGAAATGTAACATAAGCGCATGCCCGGCTTCGTGATAGGCAGTAACGCGCCTCTCTTCCTCACTAATCACGAGGCTTCGGCGTTCTGGTCCCATCAGGACTCGGTCTTTCGCCTCGTCAAAGCAGAGCATGTCAATCTGTTCTTTGTCGTGTCTTGCTGCAAGGAGTGCGGCTTCATTTGCCATATTTTCAAGGTCAGCCCCGGAGAAGCCAGGTGTCGCCTTCGCTAAAAGATCCAAATTGACATCTTCGGCAAGTTTATAAGGCTGTTTTGTATGGACTTTGAGGATTGCCTCTCTTCCGCGAACATCGGGAAGGTCGACGACAATTTGTCGATCAAATCTACCGGGACGTAGGAGTGCTGGATCTAAGACGTCGGGACGGTTCGTTGCGGCGATGAGAATCACACCTTCTGATGCGTCGAACCCCTGCATTTCAACGAGGAGTTGGTTTAAAGTCTGTTCACGTTCATCGTGTCCGCCGCCGATACCTGCTCCCCGGTGTCTGCCGACTGCATCGAGTTCATCAATAAAAATAATACACGGCGCGTTTTTCTTTCCCGTTTCAAAGAGGTCCCGAACACGAGAGGCACCAACACCAACGAACATCTCAACGAAATCGGACCCGCTGATGCTATAGAAGGGGACATCCGCTTCGCCTGCGACGGCTTGCGCGAGCATAGTCTTCCCCGTGCCTGGGGGTCCCATCAGTAGGACTCCTTTAGGAATTCTACCGCCGAGACGTTCAAATTTTTTCGGTGCTTTAAGGAACTCAATAACCTCTTCAAGTGCGTCTTTTGCCTCATCAACCCCTGCGACATCTTCAAAGGTAATCTTGTTTTGATTCTCGGAATGGAGCCTTGCGCGACTTTTACCGAAAGAGAGGGCGCGATTTCCGCTCCCTTGCATTTGCCGTGACAAGAAAATCATCAGCCCTAAAAAGATGAGAAGCGGTATGATCGTCGTCCCGAAGATAATCAACCCTTGAGGAAACTTAGATGGCGGCTTGACGTTATAGTCAATACCATATTCATCAAGTTTTGCCTGAATGTCATATTCATCAAGTGCATCACGGCTTGCTCTAAATTCGCCTTCCCAATTCGGGGGAAAATGGGTTTCCTGTTCTTCAAGCGGCACGGCACTCAGGATGTCACTGCGTATTTGGTTCACACTCTCTGCGTAAAAACGTCCCTCAACCCATTCCTGATCTAACAGCAGATACCCATCAAATAGATCTGGTCCGCGCTTTATATACTGGTGAAAATCAGAGGTCGCCAACTGATAGACGGGGTCTCTGCGGTTAAATAACTGATAGATGCCGAAGACAACGATCCCCGCAATAATCAGCCACCAAATCACCATGCTTCTTGTATTTTTGTTCACAACCAAGTGCCTCTCTATTTAAAATCTGATCTCGGACAAAAATGTGATTTCAAAACATGTTTAAA
>VXZL01000440.1 GCA_009845505.1 Candidatus Poribacteria bacterium
ATACGACAAAACTACTTTAAAGAACGGATACCTAAACCTACAGTAGCGCAGAACATTGCACAATACATGGAACCGAGTCGGAACAGATCGAAAAGTTTTCAGGTGTTCGTTGAAGGGCTCAAAGCATGCATCGGAGAAGAATTGTTGGTGTAGGGACATTGGATACTAATATGAATCGCAGCAAGATTTACGAATCAGATATAGAAGAAACCTCTCTCAACTGGCTTGCTGACTTAGGCTATACCGTTTTACACGGTCCCGACATCGCCCCCGACACGCCCGATGCTGAACGTTTCTCTTATAACAAAGTCATCTTGACACATCGTTTACAAGATGCTGTTGCCCACCTCAATCCAAACATACCTCCCAATACACAAGAAGAAGCAATCCGCAAAGTACGAAACCCAGATTCTCACACCTTGGTTCAGAATAACCGCACATTTCATCTGATGTTGATTGAGGGTATAGAAGTTGAATATCGTCAGCCAGACGGCACAGTCCGCGGTGAGCGAGTGCGATTGGTCGATTTTGATACACCTGAAAACAACGATTGGCTTGCGGTGAATCAATTTACAGTGGTGGGAGCAAGCGAACGCCGCCCGGACATCGTACTGTTTATCAACGGACTCCCTTTAGCCGTAATTGAACTTAAGAACCCAACCGATGAAAAAGCCACTGTCTTAACAGCATTTCGTCAAATCCAAACCTACAAACAGGAAATTCCTACCCTATTCACCTACAACGAAGGGATCGTCATTTCTGATGGATCAGAGGCGCGTATCGGATCTTTAACCGCCGATACAGAATGGTTCTTGCCGTGGCGAACAATTGAAGGGGAAGACGAAGCACCATCAACGGAAGTAGAGCTGGAAATATTGATTAAGGGCGCATTTGAGAAACAACGATTTCTGCGTTATCTCAAACATTTCATCGTTTTTGAAGAAACCGAAGGTGGGACAATTGCCAAAAAAATCGCGGGTTATCACCAATTCCATGCCGTCCAAATAGCAGTGGAGACAACACTAAAGGCATCACATATAGAAGGAGACAAGCAGTGCGGTGTGATCTGGCATACACAAGGTTCTGGCAAGAGTTTGACGATGGCTTTTTATGCTGGCAGCATCGTCCAACACCCCCAGATGGAAAATCCAACCCTCGTTGTTATCACTGACACGAACGACTTAGATGACCAACTGTTCGGAACATTCGCTCGATGTCACCAACTTCTACGGCAGACACCGGCGCAAGCCCAAAATAGACGACACTTACGCGAACTCCTGCAAGTTGCCTCTGGTGGTGTGGTCTTTACCACAGTTCAAAAGTTCTTTCCCGAAGGTGAGGAAACCCGTTTTCCACAACTGTCTGATCGCCGAAACATCGTGCTAATCGCTGACGAAGCGCATCGTAGCCAATACGGCTTTATTGACGGATTTGCCCGCCACATGCGCGACGCACTTCCCAACGCCTCTTTTATCGGTTTTACCGGTACACCAATTGAACTAACAGACCGCAACACCCGCGCCGTCTTTGGAAATTACATCAGCATCTACGACATTCAACAGGCAGTCGATGACGGAGCTACCGTTCCAATTTACTACGAAAGTCGTCTCGCCAAAATTGAACTTGATGAGAACGAGAGACCTCACATCGATCCCGAATTTGAGGAGGCGACCGAAACTGAGGAGGTAGCACAGAAGGAAAGACTCAAGACCAAATGGGCGCAACTTGAGGCGTTAGTAGGTGCCGCAGAACGACTGGGACTCATCGCCGATGACATAATCGCCCATTTTGAAGAACGGTTGGAGACAATAGATGGAAAGGGGATGATTGTCTGTATGAGCCGCCGCATCTGCGTTGACCTCTACAATGCGATTGTCAAACGTCGTCCAGAGTGGCACGACAATGACGACAAGAGTAGCGTAATAAAAATCGTGATGACAGGCTCTGCTTCTGATGATGTATCATGGCAGCCGCATATCCAAAACAAGGCGTGGCGCGAGGCAATGGCAACTCGGTTCAAAAATCCCAACGACCCGTTAAAACTCGTCATTGTCCGCGATATGTGGCTCACCGGATTTGACGCGCCGAGTCTCCACACCATGTATGTAGACAAACCGATGCGTGGACACGGACTGATGCAGGCGATTGCTCGCGTCAATCGTGTATACCGCGACAAACCCGGCGGTTTGATTGTAGACTATATAGGGCTTGCTTACCATCTAAAACAGGCATTGCAGAATTATACTAAAAGTGGGGGAAAAGGAGATGCTACCCTTAATAAAGCCGAAGCAGTCGCTGTGATGTTGGAAAAATACGAGATATGCTGCGGGCTATTTCACGGTTTTGACTGGTCACTTTGGGTTACTGGAAACGCTGAAGATCGAATTAGATTATTACCGCCAGCACAAGAACATATATTAACGCAAAAGGATGGCAAAGAGCGTTTACTGGGAGTGGTTACTGAGCTCTCTAAAGCGTTTGCATTGGCTGTTCCAGATGAAAAAACAACTGAAATTCGCGACGATGTTGCTTTCTTTCAGGCGGTAAGAGGTGTTTTAGCAAAACCTTCAGCTGCTGAAGAAGCAGAGACTGAAACTACAGAACAGGCAATTAAGCAGCTGGTGTCCAAAGCAGTCGTTTCTGAAGGGGTGGTTGACATCTTTACTGCCGCCGGATTAGAGAAGCCCGATGTCTCAATTCTCTCTGATGAATTCCTCGCTGAAGTCCGAGACTTGCCTCATAAAAACGTGGCGGTTGAACTTTTAGAGAGGCTGCTTAATGATGACATTAGGACCCGCTCACAGAAAAACGTAGTCCAAGGACGCTCATTCGCAAGTATGCTGGAACGCTCAATTCGCACCTACCAAAACCGTGCAATTGAAGCAGCACAAGTAATTGAAGAGCTCATCGAAATCGCAAGAGAAATGCGTCAGGCTCAGGATCGAGGTGATGATTTAGGGCTTTCAGATGAAGAATTAGCATTCTATGACGCGCTTGAGGTTAACGATAGCGCGGTCCAGGTGTTAGGTAATGAGACGCTACGAACCATTGCCGTTGAACTTGTGGAAACCGTCCGGCGAAACGTGAGTATTGACTGGACGCTGAAAGAAAGCTCCCGAGCGAATATACGAAGAATGGTGAAACGCACCCTTCGCAGACACGGTTATCCACCCAACAAACAGGAAAAGGCTGCTGAAACTGTCTTAGAACAGGCTGAGGTATTGTGTGAAAATTGGGTGATTTAAGAAATTAAATGTAACCCGTTCTGGAATTTGAGAGAGGTCCTACTTTACCTTTCTTTTTATATAAGGC
>VXZL01000146.1 GCA_009845505.1 Candidatus Poribacteria bacterium
GCCCTGGCGTTGCCGTAGGGTCATTCAGTCTTACCAAAAAGCATTGACTTTAGAGAAAAAATGGAGTAAACTTTATAGCAAAAGATCTGTTTAAAATAATAAAGGAAGAAACCGATGAAATATCATAGGACCTCTCAAAAATATATTGCATTCGCGTGCAGCTGCGCCTTTATTTTTCTTTTAACAAATGGACAGGCAGCGGCGGCGCGCCGTTCGCGTGTTCTCTCAATAGCACTCTTTGCCTCTGGCATGAGCCTTCAATTCGGTAGCAGCATCCTTAAAGCATCTGCGCAAGACCAGTACGATACTTATCTCAACGCCGCAATTCAAGCAGATATTCAGACGCACAAGGACGCTTTTCTCGTCAGGCGAAATGCCAGCACCATCATGTCCGGCGTTGGTCTCGGATGTGTCGGTCTTGCCGTGCTTTTCTCAATCTACAACCAACTGGATACACCAGAACCTGTGGACACCTCAGTTTCCTCAGTACACGGATCGAATGCGCCAGTTGAAACACCACGGGCACGCCTAAGTGGCTTCGCAAATCGTCTCTCTCAAAACACGAGTCTGCTATTCCCACGCACCACATTCCAACTGCACCCGCATTACGATTTCCAAACGCATCGCGCGAGTCTAAGGCTCTTGCACCATTTTTAGGACGCATCTCATAGCCTACTGTGGATCGGAGAAAACTAACTGAAGACCGGCGAGGTTGGAAACCTCGCCTACCAAATGGAGATTAAAAACTTATCTCGTAGATACACGGTCTCGTGCTACAGGACTTTGCATCAATTTCGTTACAGTTTCTTTAAAAGGAAAAAAGCAATGTACTTAATCCGACACTTATTCAACAACAAGCCTATTCTGCTCAGTCTTCCGATATGCCTTGGCTTCCTTCTGTTGAGTGCTTGCACAAACACGGAAGATTTCGCCAACCCGCTCGATCCGGAGAATCTACGCACTGCTGGCGCGCCAGACGGTCTGATCCTTTTTGCTGGAGATAAACAGGTCCGGGTCACGTGGAACGACATAGGTCAGGTAGGCATTAAAGGATACCGTATCTACAGACGTTCTACAGGTGGAACGGATACGGAATTTACATTAGTCGGCTCGGTTGACGCGCCTGCCAACGAATTCATTGATACCCAAAACCTCGAAAACGATCGCATCGACGCGTCTGGCCGCCTCCTCGCCTATGAATATCGCGTCACTTATGTAGATGTCAACGGTGTCGAAACACCAGACCCGACCAACCCACCTACTGAGGGTGAAGAACCGCGTCGTATCTGGAAAACAGCACTCGCCACACCGAGTGTCCCGCCGCCTGCCCCTACTGTAACACTCGGTGACCCAACCGATCTTACCGTCAAACTTTTTTGGGACGGTTATGAGTTCCCGCGCGATTTCTCTATCTTCCGCGTCTACGCTGCACTTGACCCCGGAGAGGACAAACCGCTCCGATTCAAACTGATTGCTGAGCCGAAGCGCGATAAACTTTACTATTTTGATCACGATTTTGAAAGTGACGGTATCCGCAAAGTCTATCGTATCGCTGGTGTTGACGAGTTCGGCGCGGAGGCAATCACTGTAGTTACCGCAGCCGCCCCAAACCTGCCCCCCGCGCCACCGAAAGATGTGAGGGTACGTTATTTGCCGCGGTCCCTATTCAATACAAAATACGATGCGGCCATCTCATGGACACCCAACACCGAACCCGACCTCGCCGGGTACCAACTCTATACCAGAGATGCAGCAGGAAACTTACTCCCGCGCCCTGCAGTCGGACGAAAGGATCGCAACTTCACAATCATTGGTGAAGACCCTATCCTCGTCGGTCAGTCATTGGAATTCAAGAAATATTACATCACTGCCTTTGACGATACCCCAGGCCCCGATGGACGGCGCGACGAAAGCGCGTTGGTAGAAGCAAAGTAAAGTGGCGGTCGGCGGTTAGGACGTTCCGCTACCGCTCCACTTTTAGCAGTTGGCGAAGAAATTCTCTTTACCAATTGCTAAAAGCGCAGCGTCCTAATTGCTAATTACCACTAAAGGATAAACATCATGCACGTTAAAAACAGAACACGCAATACGCAATATTTCATTTACACTATCTGTACCGTCCTTCTCGTTAGCATCGCACTGCCGGTTTCAGCACAGTTACCAAAGGTTTCACATCTGAATACCATCCAGACAGCGGAACCGCTCGGTAAAGGCGGCTCGAGTACCACATTTGGACTCCTACAATACGCTAAAGTCGATCTGCTACCCGATTTAAGCCAAAGGGTAGACATCGGAGGGTTTGAGGAATCGCACCGCGTAACGTTTGAGATTGAGACCTTTCTGGTGCCAGTTAGATTCGCTTACGGCTTAAACGACGCACTCGACCTCCTGCTCGGTGGTACATTTTCGACAGGCGGCGCGCGGAAAGTTGTCTATGATTTCTACAATACAGCCACAGAGAACAATACAGACCCAAATGTTAACCGTCGCGTCTATGAACAACCCTTATTTGACGGTATCATTGGACTCAAGTACAATATTAAACCTGATCGGAACGATAACCTTCCAAGCATCTCCGTCGGTGGAGACGTGCAGTTCGGTCTCACAGCCGATGACCGACTCAACTCGGACAACGAATTCCTCGATCATAGTCCCGCTGACGGCTTTCCATTTATGGGTGTCAATACCTATCTGGTCGGCACGCAAAGATTTGGGGATCTCTTTAAAGTCCATGCCGGTGTTGGTGTCTTCTTAACATCAAAGTCCCTGAAAACAACGGACTTTTTTACCCTTAATTGGCAGGTCGGCACTGAAGTCGCTGTTTCAGATAACATGTGGTTTGTCGCCGATTTTTCGCGCGAACTCCCTTATGCAGGCGTGCATGTGACGAACCTCATCGGACTTACACTCCGCTACGAAATTTCAAATACACTTGCCTTCCAACTCGGATTCAACAGCCGTCCCGGATTCCTGTTTAACCTAACCTTCGGAGGTGAGGAGACGCAGGCACTCGAAGGCGAGAATTTGCTCTTTTAATAGAGAGATCTGGGGAGACCGCCGATGAGAGCAGCCGTTCAACGCGTTAAATCCGCCAGTGTTAAAGTAGAAGGCAAACTCGTCTCTGAAATCGGAGCGGGTGTCCTCATCTTTCTCGGCGTTGCCCACGAAGATACCGCAACGGAAATAGAATATATCGCCAACAAAATCGCCAATCTCCGCATCTTCGAGGACGCAGAAGGTAAAATGAACCGTTCCCTTCTCGACATAGGTGGGGCTGCCCACTGCGTTTCTCAATTCACGCTCTACGGC
>VXZL01000171.1 GCA_009845505.1 Candidatus Poribacteria bacterium
TGTCTATATGGGTATCTCTATCGGCTACAGCGGCAAAGAGGAAATCCTACCTGTTGTACGTTCAACGGCTAATTTGGAGTATGAACTCACATCTACTATCCTCAAGGTCACGACGAAAGAAGCAAAAACGGTCGGATTTCTGACAGGACACGGCGAGTTCGATATTAACGACCAAAACCATCAGCAGTTTCGCCAACTCCTGGACAAAAACGGACAAGGGCAATACAATCTCACATCCGTGAGTCTACAAGACGGAAAAGCAGTGGAGGATACCATCGCAACGCTGGTTATCGCGGGTGTAACACAACCGCTAACAGAACGCGAGAAATACGAAATCGATCAGTTCATTATGCGGGGGGGTAGAACTGTCTTCTTAGTCGATCCTATTCAAATGCAACCCGGGACACTACAAGGTGCACCATTGAGCACGGGACTGAACGACCTGCTGGAACACTACGGAGCCAAACTCGGCAATAACCTTCTGCTTGACCGCAGATTCCACGATTCTGCCAGATTCCAACAAGGATTCATGACCGTTATTCAACCGTATCCGTATTTCGTCAAGATCGTTAAACCGAACTTCTCAGCAGAAAACACGATTACCAATCAGTTGGAAGCCGTGACATTGCCTTGGACGAGTTCCTTAGAGATCATAACGAAGGAAGGCATCACAACAACCGCATTGGCAAAAACGAGTGAATTCGGACAGAGCATCCAAGGCTATTACAACTTGATGCCAAATTCTCCAATTCCCGATGCCGAGCTACAACCCTACACTGTCGCTGCGGCGCTGGAAGGAAAATTCAAAAGTTTCTATGCCGATAAAGAAATTCCGTCAGTAGAAACCGCCGCGGACACACAAGAAAGCGAGACCCCTGCTTCAGTCGCAGACGCTGAGGCCCGGCAGACGAAAACCGAAAGCGAACAGACACAAATTGTTGTTGTCGGCACGGCACAATTCCTCACGCAGCTGCGTCCTGATGGGATTAACTTTTTCCTAAACACTGTGGACTGGCTAACCCTCGGCGACGCACTTATCGGTATCCGTTCTCACGCTATCACCGATCGACCGCTCCGAGAAACTTCGGAAATTGAGAAAAACTTTATCAAATACCTATGCACTATCGGTATCCCACTACTGGTCGTGATCTTTGGACTCGTCCGATATTTCTTAAAACAACGGGCAAAACGGCTGGTAGAAACCTACGGTTCTGTGTAACTCACCCTAATTAGCGAGGTGTTTTTGCTTGGGTGTTTCCGCAGGAAACCTCGCCAGCAATAGGGCACTTTGCTGTGCTATGTCGTTGGAATTAACTGAAAACCACTGTGAAACGTAGTGGAGCAGTGCCCAGATTCCCATAGTAAAAAAAATGAAAACGAAACAACTTCTTATTTTAGGTGCTATTTTTGTCGTTTTGGCAATCGTTGTCCTGATCCTGGAAAACCCGTTCGGACAGAACGAGTACGAAAAGAAGATTGAAACTGCAATACCGCTATTTCCAAACTTCAATCAGGAACAGGTCGTCAAAATAGAAATCATCGCTGACGGTGAAACCACGACGCTCTCAAAACAAAGTGACGACTGGGTTGTTGCTTCAATGGACAACTACCCAGCAGATAGCGAGGGCATTTCGGAACTGCTATCGAAAGTAGCAGAATTTAAGAACACGCAGCTTGTCTCAAATAATCCAGAAAAACAGGCAGAATTCGAGGTAGATAACACAGGCGTTGAAGCCAAGTTGATGGATGCAAACGGTACGCTCTCGGCACACCTATTTGTCGGGAAAACAACCCCAGGTTTTCTGAGTAGTTACGTGCGCGCCGCCGGTGCTAACGATGTCTATGTCGCCCAAGGTTACCTCCAATCCGTCTTCAATAAAGGCGATCGGACTTGGAAAGATCGGACTATCTTCGATTTTAACAAAGGTATTGTCACCCAACTCAACATCTCTTCCCCCGAAGAAATCGTCGAACTCCGTCTCGATGCAGACGGAACATGGCAGATGCTCAAACCGTCAGCTTCCGCCGTCAAACAAGACGAGGTTGACTCCCTGCTCACAACCCTTAGCGGATTGGATACTGACGATTTCGCCGAAGCGACAGATGCCCTCGGGGCATACGGTTTAGATACCCCCGAATCTACTATATCCGCCGTACGTAACGATGGGACAACGGCAACACTCTACATCGGAAAAGAAGAAGATGGAAAACTTTATGTCAAGCGTGCTGATACGGATACCGTCTTCAAACTCTTCAAATCGAATGTGGATAGATTAATAAAAAAGGCTGATACACTCAAGGCGGAGGATCCACCTCCAGAGGTTGAAACCGAGTAGTGGCTCATCAAGGCGTGAAACATCGCAGCAACGCTGCTGATTGAAGGAGATTTATCGTGAAAGAATTAAAACTTTTGTGTTTAGGACTTAGTACACTGCTCGTTATAACGCTTGCTGGATGTGAACCACAAATCGTGACACCCTTGTTACCATCACCAGAAAGCAGAACTATTCATGTTACCGGGAATGGTTCGGTTGTTGGTGAACCGGATATAGCCACACTCAATTTAGGTGTGTCTGCTGAAAAAGCATCAGTTGAGGAGGCACGTGAGGCAGCAGCGAGTGCGATGACAAGCGTTATTGACTCCCTGAAAGCGAACGATGTTGCTGAAAAAGACATTCAAACGGAGAATTTTAGCATCTATCCGCAGTATGACTACACCGATAACGGTCGTGTCCTGCGTGGATACAGAGTGAGCAACACCGTTAGCGCGAATGTCCGGGAATTGGAGAGTCTCAGCGATATAATCGACGATGCCGCAGGCGCGGGTGGGGATATTGTTGTTGTAAATTCGATTCAATTTATGATTGAAGACAGTACGCCATTACAGACGCAGGCACGTGCTTTAGCGGTGAAAAATGCCGAGGCGAAAGCGCAAACCTTAGCAGAAGCGAGCGGCGTTACGCTTGGGAAACCTATTACGATTACAGAGATGAGTGCTGGTGGCGGTCCGCCGATCGCTTTTGTGGAGAGCGCAGCTCTCGCCGACGAGAGTGCCCGGAGTTCAACGCCAATTCAAGCGGGGGAACTTACGGTTACTGTGAATGTTACTATGGTCTATGAAATCAATTAGAAAAGGTTAAAAGGGATTAAGCTAATAGATTGGTCTGAAACACGAGGAATTTTCCATTAAAATGGTGTTGTAGCGTAAAAACTTCCACTTGCGCGAATAAGTCTGAACATCCCATTCGTTTTCTAAGAGGAAGTTGTCTCTTTTCTGACACAGATCAGCGAAAAAG
>VXZL01000270.1 GCA_009845505.1 Candidatus Poribacteria bacterium
GCTAAATAGTTCTTTTTCTATTTTTTTCTTGACATTTCTATGTTTTTCGGGTATACTGGTAATACCACGTGGCGAGGACTTTTCACCTGCACGCAAGTGCAGTCTCCTCGCCGACCGACTGTGAAAAGCGGTAAAAGCGTGGGACGTGGGATACCCAAATGGCATTAAAAGCACACAAGATCGCGTTGCGCGCGACGGAGAAACAGCGTTCATGGTTTGCACAGCAATGTGGTTATGCGCGTGTTGCGTTCAACTATGGACTCTCTGACTTCAAAGATGGCTTATCCAAAGACGAATGGCGTTCTGCTCGGACGTTACGCAAAAGGTTCAATGCCGAAAAGCGTGAGAAGTTCGAGTGGAGTGGTGCGTGTGATCAGCGTGCTGCTGCGTATGCGTTTGAGAATCTCGGTGACGCAATAACCCGTTGGAAGAAAGGGGAAAACGGCTTCCCGAAGTATAAAAAACGTTCACATCGCCAATCCTACACCGTTGAAGGTGCGAAAGTGAAAGTTGCAGATAAACATATCCGTTTACCGAAAATCGGACGTATCCGTATGTTTGAAGCACTTCGTTTTGAAGGTGATATCCGTAGCGTGACGATTTCAAGGACGGCACATCGTTGGTTCGTCTCTATCCTTGTCGACACAGGAACACCGAAGCCTCCGTGTGACACACGCGGACTCCCTGTCGTTGGCATAGATGTAGGTATCAACACATTGGCAACCCTTGACGATGGCACGAAGTATCATAACCCGCGACCGTTGAATCGATATGAGCGGAAACTGAAACGCGAGCAGCGGAAGTTGAGCAAGAAGGTGTTTCGTTCTAACAACTGGCAGAAACAAAAGCGAAAGGTTGAACGTATTCATTACCGTATTGCGTGTATCCGAGCAGACGCTCACCACAAAGCAACAACAGATATTGTTAAGCGTGCATCTGGTATTGGTATTGAAACGTTGAAAATAACAAACATGCTCAAGAACCGAAATTTTGCCAAGGCACTATCGGATTCTGCATTAGGTGGTTTCCTTGAGAAACTCAAGTCTAAAGCAAAAGTGCTTGGGATTCCAATAATCGCAGCCCCGCAGTTTTTTGCGTCAAGTCAGACGTGTAGTCGTTGTGGACACAAGAAAACGGATTTATCGCTATCAGAGCGGCAGTATCATTGTCAGCGTTGTGGTTTCAGAGAAGATCGTGACGTAAACGCTGCTCTAAACTTAAGACCCCTCGCGGTCGGTTCGGCTGAGAGGTAAAACGCCTGTGGAGTCCGTGTAAGACCTCGTTTGGGGGCGGTGGACGTTGAAACAGGAACACTAAAACTGATGGTTGCATAGAGAAACACAGTTTTGAAGGAACAGTTTTTTATGAACATTCTTATGTTGCGCCATTCCGCCGGTTTTGAGCACTCGTATCTACCCAACGCTGAAGTTACACTGAAGCAGCTGGGTGCAGAAAACGGTTGGAACGTCGTCACAACACACCGTTGCGAACTGATAAACGCTGAAAATCTGGAAAAACAGGACCTCGTCGCCTTCGCAACCACCGGTAATCTCGCTTTTGACGATGCACAGAAAGAGGCACTCCTGAGTTTCGTACGCAACGGAAAAGCCTTCTTGGGCATCCATAACGCAACGGATACCTGCTACGATTGGCCCGAATATGGCAAGATGCTCGGCGGCTATTTTGCCGGACACCCCTGGCACGAAGAAGTGAATGTTATCGTCGAGGATTCCGACCATCCTGCAACCCGCATGCTCGGCAGCAGCTTCAAAGTCGTTGATGAAATTTATACCTTCAAAAACTGGGATCGCAACAAAACCCGCGTGCTCATGCGATTGGACAATGATTCCATCGATCTCTCTCGCGGAAACCGTGAAGACCACGACTACGCACTCGGATGGTGTCACACTTATGGGCAGGGGCGCGTGATGTACACAGCACTCGGTCATCCTGACGAACTCTGGGACCAAAAATGGTTCCACGAGCACATTGTTGGATGTATCAGATGGGCTGCCGGACTTGAAGACTAACGCCTACAGCGGTCAGGGGTCAGCACTCAGGGCGGTTTTTTCTCCGAAAAACCTTTCAGCAGTCAAGAGGACTTTGTGTACCCACTGACCGCTGAGAGTGGAGCGCAGCGAAACGCCTGAAAGCGTAGCGACCTGACCGCTTTAATCCGCGATAACCCCTGTTGCCCGCAAAAGCGTCTCCTGCACCAACAATTCATGCGATACCGGACGATCAGGTTCCTGCTCTCCTGCGATAGTCGCTAAAAACGCATCCAACTCCAGTTCATAAGTCCGTTGACGGCTTTCACCATCTATCTCCACGACTTGTTCACCCGCTACATACCCATCTTTTGCTTCTTCTAAGCAGAGGCGAATCTTCAACCCCGGCTCAAAGGGTTCAACAATGATAGCACTTCCCGCACTACCGTAGACCTCAAATCGGCGTGCGACTGGACGTGGCTCCAAAGCAGAGATGGATATAAACGCCATCGCCTTATCGAATTCATACACCGTCAATGTATTATCTTTGAAAGGCTCCACCGAGTCGCCATCGTTTCGGAGGAAAGAAGTCACCTTTTCCGGTCGTCCGAGAAGCCACAGCACCTGGTCAAGTACGTGTCCACCTAAATCAAAAAAGATGCCGCCGATGTGTTCACTGATGCGCTTGCGTGATTCGTGAGGGATGTTCGTTGACATGTGAGCGCGAACGGAAAAAACATCGCCTAAAAAGCCGGATTTCACCCACTCGGCGACCTGTTTAAAGGCGGAGTGATACCGCAACATATACCCCATCTGCACGAGCAGAGATTTTTCTTGAGCAGTATTAATGACCTGCTGCCACTGCTCCCAGTTCTCACCCGCAGGTTTGTCGTACCAGACGTGTTTACCAGCATTCACAATTTCTTCAGTCTGATCCAAACTTTCTGCGTTGTTCCCTTCCGAAGCAATTGCAACGATACTTTCATCATTTAGCATCTCCGCTGCGTCCGTATACCAATGGACATCCGCAAATCTGCCACCGTCATTCTGAAGTTTCGTGCGCTGTTCCGCATCCGGTTCAAACACCCCCGCAACTTCAACATCAGGGTTCACAAGCATTGCTTGTAGTTTCCCACCTGCGTGCCCATGTTTCGTCCCATACTGTGCCATCCGTATTTTCGCCATAGTTCATCTCCAAAGTCCGAAGTTCATGAAGTAAAATTTAAACCTATTATATTTACACCCAATCCAATGTCAAGAGAAATCCAAAATCACAGCTGAAAACTACAACACAATCC
>VXZL01000281.1 GCA_009845505.1 Candidatus Poribacteria bacterium
CCTGCCCATGTGGTTGTGAGTTTCCGTTTTGGAGAGACAGCGAGTCCGTCGATTATGAATGTGTCTACCCACGCGCTGCCTATATCGACATCTTCTGTGACGAATCCTGCGAGGACGAAGGCGATGCTATCAATATGGTCGAAGTTAGCATCTCTGAAGTCGAGACGTGGTTCGCCGTCAGCCTGTAGTTGAAACCTACCGCTTTTGAAGTGTAAGGTCATTTGTTGGAGTTCGTCTGTGTTCCAGCGTTTGCCGGGTCCGACGAATATGCTGCCGTTTCTGGAGACTCGCATATCATTGGTGAAGAAGAGGTAGTAGCCGTATTCGTCTACGTCTGTAGCAATATTCAGGAAATGCTTTGCGAGGGCGATACCGAACCTGACATCTGTCGCGCCTACGGTTTCGAGGGTAATTGTAAAGTCGTTGTAGGGACCGGGATAGGCGATGAATTGATACAATTCAAATACGGTGCTCCACTCCGCTTGTGCGTGGATTTCTGTCTTCAAAAGACCGTCTTCAACTTTCCAGATGGCGTTGTCCCCTATATGTTGCCAGTCGTCTTTTGCCTCTTGTTCAAAAAGGTCTTCCCAGATAACAGCAGACACTTCTGTTTGCAAAATGAGAAACATAAAGATGATGAGGATTGCGTTCAAAGCGCGGGCATTTTTTTTCATGTTGTGGATGTTTATGCGTCTATTTCAGCAGTATACAGTCATACCAATCCGCCGTTTCTTTCGACGTGCCTCTTTCGCGGCGGCTGAGTCTATTAAGTTCGGGTCGAAATTCCGGTGGCGTAAAGTGTCCCTCTGTGTGTGTCAGGACCTTCAAATTGTACTGCCCTCCCCCGGTTGCGCAAAGATAACTCAAAGTGCCGTGTTTGTAATACTTCGGTGTGAGATATTTCTTCCCGTCGTGTTCGTATCGGTAATAACCTGTTACGTCCGCCTTAGATTTTATAGCATCACCCTGTCGCCAGTGTTCTTCAAACCCGCTCCATGGGAATCCCGTAACAGTGTTCGCTGCGTCGATGTCTCCCCAACCGATCTCAGATATAAGTGTAAGATGAACAGTGTCCGTGCCCCACGGCGTATCAGCAGTTGCGAACCGCCACTCTTGTTGCCGGTACCACCAAACCTTTCCGGGTCTTGAGGAGGGCCAGACCAAGGCATCTTCTCTGGTATAAATGATGTCGAAAAATCCGGCTTTATTGAATTGGTTGGGTGTGTTCGGACAAAGCACTCGACTGTCGATTTCGGGTCCGAACCAACGGGTGTCGCCTTCGGATTCTATAAATTTACCCGGTGTCCGATAGTAGTCTCCCGCCACTTCAGGCAGGGCAGTCTCCCGACGGACGATTCTTTCGCCATCAGAATAAGTGCCGTGCAACGCCGCGTCTATTGGGAACGCGAGTGATTGGAAGACGATAACTACTACAAGAATAACTGTATTGAGGCAAACGGCACGCGGTATGTGTGCGCTATTTTGCGAATGGAGTGCCATCTCGTTTCCCTATATAGATACGATATCCGGTGCCGGGGATGGGTATCTCGACCTGCTTGTGAATGTTTATCCGTTGATAACGGTTTGTGGCGGTTTCAAATTCCGCATCGACAGCGCGAATGTACAGTTGATAGGGTTTCTCAGTGAGGTTGTCGAATTTAAATTTCCCATCTGTATCGGTTTCCACCTCAAATCGATCCAGGGTCATTGACATATCGGACGGGTTCAATTCCCACGGATACCAAGAACGCGAGACGACAGCGTTAGGCACGGGGTCATCTGCATCTGCCCAGCGTACTTGACCCTGTAGTGTGCTTGTGGGACGATCTGCTATAATAGGAACCGCTTCGCTGTTTGGTGACGCCTCCACATTGATAGCCGTTGCTGATATACCATCTCCAACAATATAGAGCCTATATAGCCCCGAAAAAAGTCCGTCCACGGTGAAGGTGGATTCTGTTGCAGGAAAATGTCTTGATAGAAGTGGTTTATGCAACACTAACGGGTTGAGGCTCGGTTCCATCGGTGCCTCTACAGGAAAGACCTTCACAGCATAGTGTGTTTCTGGATCAATATCCCCTGGCAAAGTAACGTGTCCCTTAACAGTCATCCCCTTTTCAAGTAGGACAATCAGTGGTTCTTTTCCGATGACGACGTTCTGGTAGATTCTGGAGAAATAACCTCTCTTGCTAATTTCCAACGAGAGATATTGTGCTTCGGTTTCTAACACCTGCATCTGAAACTTGCCCGTATCGTCCGACTGTCCTGATACAAGAAGCACACTGTGTCCGAATGGCGTTTCTCTGTGCCGCGTTGCGTAAATTCGCGCTGCTGCTATCGGGCGTTTCTGTCTATCGATGACCGTGCCGTATAGGGTCTTCAATTTCGGCAGTTGGATAGAAATGTGTGGCTGTTCTTGTGGATTGATAGCGTTTATAAACGCTATGATAACACCATTTTGGGAAATTGTCAACGTGTATTCGATGGGATAGAGGTCAGAGAATTGGAAGTTGCTTGTGGTATCAGTTTTTGCTGCGTGTTCGATGGGTGCGGCGGCGCGGAAGAAGTCTGCGGATTTGTCGTGCATCTTTAGGTTCACAATGAGTCCTTGGCTATTTTCGCCGCCAGAGATGTTTCCTCGTAAGGATAAAGTCGGTCTCAGTGCTATTTCGCCTAAATCGTAGTGATTCTTATCAGTGGACATCTCTTGTCTCAGGAGTTTCGATTGATATTGTGGATGGAGTGCCATGAGTGAGAAGGCGTAATAGGTTTCGGATTCATTGGGGATGGTCAGTGAGAAAGACCCCTCGGCATCTGTTGCTGTTGCGTGTGAGAAGTCGCGATCGGGGTAGACGCGTTCGATTTTTTCGGATGAGGCACGGACCAGCACATCGGGGATCGGTTGCCCGTTTTCAGCATCGACACATGTGCCGTGGAGGGTGGCACTGGGTTGTGGCGTTTGGCAAATACCAACAGCGGTATAGAGGCAGAGGAGCAGCATCAAAGAGGTGGTTAGAAAAGCCTGCCTTGTAGCATAAACTTTTAGTTTGTGCATAGTATTCCCTAAAGAGACCTCTCTGACAAACAAACAAGCCCCTTGGGGTATGGGGCTTGTCTTTTTGACGGTGCTATTTGCGCTAAAATACCCCCGACGAGATTTGAACTCGTGTCGCCGCCGTGAAAGGGCGGTGTCCTTGGCCAGGCTAGACGACGGGGGCCAAAAAATGGTGAGCCGTACAGGAATCGAACCTGTGACCACCTGATTAAAAGTCAGATGCTCTA
>VXZL01000675.1 GCA_009845505.1 Candidatus Poribacteria bacterium
TTCGCATCCAGATTTGAAATAGTCGATGCACTAATCAAAGACTTTTCCGAAGTGGCAGGTGAACTGTCTGTTTTCTCCGTGACGAATTCGGCAATTTGCATCATCGGGACCAATTGAACGCCAAGTTCGGACAAAAGGTTTACATATTCAGCTTCGATAGCACCGATTTTTGTAGAAGTCTCACCTTGATTAAGTGCGTCGGAGGCGGCTATAACCTTCTTTCCTTTAGAGAGTGCTTCAAAAACGAGATAACTACACGGTGTATCCACCAATCTTAACGCAAGTTTCGCGACCATTGGATGCGAAAAGACAGGGAGGACGATCTGCTGATAGGTCGCCACAAAAGCTGATATATCGCTGAGCGCATTTTCCTCCAAAGTGTTATCTTCACCAAACGCAGCATGAATCGATTCAAGATTTATGACTTTAGTTGCGAGTTCGGACAGAATTATTGTAATTTTCCACCCATTCTGCTGGCATATCTGAAGCTGCTTGAGGGGCTCATCCAATTCAAATTGTGTAGCACCAAAGATAGCGAGTAGTTGTTTTTCGTGTACAGCCTGCGTCGTAGTAGTTGTCTGCTCTTGTAGTACCTTCTCTACGACTTTCCTAATCTGGTCAATCAGTTCATGATTCATGTTAGTTCAAAACTATAGGAAATCTGCGAATTTTATCCTGCATCGCTCACGATTTCGACAGGTTCGCCGCCTTTCAGACCAGCGGCGTTGGAGTCATCGGTATCCAAGTGCATTTGGAGCGCATATCCCTCAGAGATCTTCGGACGAACGTTTTCAAGTGTTAAAGCGCGCTCACCGGGAAAGCGTACTTTCAGAAGATCATTCTCGTGGATACCAAGAGCCTCAGCCTCTTTAGGCGTCATGTGAATGTGTCGTGTTGCGCAGATCGCGCCTTCTTCCAAATAGACGCTTCCTGCCGGACCGATGAGCGTAATCGGTTCGGCACCAGCAAGGTCGCCGGAGTCTCGAATAGGTGGGTTTAATCCGAGTCGAATTGCTTCCGTTTGTGCAACTTCGACTTGAGAGTAGTCCCGTACGGGACCGAGAATGCGAACGGCTTCGATAGCCCGCATCCGTTTTCCAACGATAGTTACTGTTTCATTTGCCGCGAATGCTCCAGGCTGATAGAGCGGGGCGTAGACAGTGAGTTGATGTCCATCACCATAGAGGATTTCGAGGTGCTCCTGTGTTACATGGGCATGTCTTGCGGAGACCCCGACTGGAATCTGCTGCTGCTGTGCAACGGCATCGCATGCACGATTCCCCGCATCACAGGTTCGCAAAGCACAACCGCTACACGCCTGATCTGTCGTCAGTCTATTGACGACACGGCGGGTAATCAACTCAATAAGGGCTTGGTCTGGCATTTGTGATTCGCCTTTTTGGTTAGGAAATCCCGATTAACAAATAGTTTACGCTTTGCTTAAGATGGTTTCAACGTCAGCGTGCGGACGTGGAATCACGTGAACAGAGACAACTTCACCTACACGTGCAGCGGCTTCGGCACCAGCATCCGTTGCAGCTTTTACTGCGCCGACATCACCACGAACCATGACGGTTACGTAACCCCCTCCAACTTGTTCATAGCCGACAAGTTGGACATTTGCTGCTTTCACCATCGCATCGGCGGCTTCGATAGTACCAACCAAGCCTCTCGTTTCAATTAAACCCAACGCATCTCCGGTCATATTAATTCTAATAGCCTCCCATTGAAAACTTAGCAATGAACGTGTGAGTAGCTGTAAGATATTCTGTGTGTGCAATACGGAAGAGCCCACATGAAAACGGAGGAAACTGAGCAGTAATGCATAAGTACCTCACTCTATATAATATATCACATTTTTTGAAGTTTTTCAACAAAAAAACTGAAAATACGTCTGTTTGCCTCATGGATCTCTTTTTCTACCTTAGCAACTTCGCCGAGTTTCTGGTAGATTAAGGCACGCCAATAGTGGGCTTGTATGAGGGCGTTAGGATCACCTTGCCACGTTTGGATTGTTTCAGTAAGAAGTTCTAAGGCGTGTGTATAGTCGGCAATTGCTGATGTATGTGCCCGTGAGTGTTCGCGAATTAGCCCACGGCTCATGTAAGCGCGAGCAAACCGTGGCTCCAAAGCGATGGCTCGGTCCAGGTCTGCCAATGCAAGTTTTAAACGGTCTTTATCACCTTGGGTGAAAAGTTGAAAGTGGGTATTACCGCGGGAGTAGTACGTTACTGCACTGGGCTGCCGCTTAATCACAGTATCATAATCGGCGAGCGCATTTTGAACATCGCCATGTTCAAGATGGGTTTGTGCGCGTTTCCGCATGACACGTGGACTCCACCTTTTTTTTAGAGAGGCGGTATAGTCTGCGATAGCACGCTGCGCGTCATCCAAGGCACGATACGCATCGCCGCGACTTGCATAAGCGTCTGCTTGGTATCGTTTGAGTTCTAAAGTTCGGGTGTAATCCGCTATTGCTGTTTTATAGTCTCCAGCGCGGTAATAGGCAAGACCACGTTTCACATAGGCTTCCGCATACCGTGGCTCAATTTCAACTGCTTGTGTGAATGCCGCTATAGCCTGCGGAATTTTCCATGTTCTGAGCGATAGGGTCCCTTTTTGGACGTATTCCTGTGCTTGTGGATTTTCCCCTTTTATTGCGTCCCATGTTACAAAACGAGAGGCAAGAAGGATAGTGAGAATCAGCACGGGAGTCATAATATAAATGAGTGGTCGCATGACGGGTGTCTTTCCTGCGGCGGTATACTGGTGCTACCGTTTCACTTCCCAGTATCGTTATAAAGATGGTGGATGTTCACGCCTAATTTCAAGGCGTGTACAGACGGATAGGTCTCTGCCAAGTCAATCTCAATATATGTCGGAACTCCCGGTGGCCCGCTGTAACCCGTTGAAAAGGTGAGTTGGCTTTCTCCGAAGGTTGCTATGCCATCTCTGACGTTTTTTCTTGGGAAATAACTGATGGGTGTGTGTCCAACGACAAGAAGGTTTCCCTGAACAGTTTTAAGAAATTTTTCAATGTGCCTTAAAGTATATCCACCACTATATGCGATTTCTGGACGGTGCCAGAGGAGTTCTTCCAAAGTTTTAGGGTTTGGAGCAACGAGGTCGGTGAGACTTGTGACAAGACGTGCCGGTCCAGCATGAATACCAACGAAGCCATTTTTTCCAATAACAACTGTTGGCAAACTCATAAGGAATTCGTAGTGTGCATCGGTCATTCTTTCGATGAAGTTGAACTGTTCATAAT
>VXZL01000019.1 GCA_009845505.1 Candidatus Poribacteria bacterium
CCCCGGGAGTGTGGTCGCTTGCGGCACATTTTTCAGACATCTGCCAAAATATTTACACATCCAATCCTTCCGTAACGTTTGACAGGAAAAACCTTCATCTGTTAAAATAGACAGGACCAGAGAAAGCGATTGCAAGTCGTTTCTACCCGTGAATAGGAGACCTCGGTGAAAGAGAATATATTCATTTTACTTCTGCTACTTTTAACCACGCTTCCACTCGCAGCAGCTGAATCTCCAAATGGAACAATCCCTTTCGATTGTCCTGATGTACCAAATCCCAAATTCCAATTCCATTTCACGCGTGAACTGATCTCACTTGCCGTTACGACCTTTCCGTTCAACACAGTCGAAAACATCTACATCCATATTTACGACGATAAAGCGGATATTTTTCACAAATTCGTTCAGTATTACGTAGAAACTTTGGAAGCAGAAAACTGGCATAATTCGCATGAAGACAGTACGACGCGCCTCTATATTCTGGAGCGACCGACCACAGTCGAAAACCAACAGGCGGATAACGCCGTTTTAGGGCTCTTCGCGCTTGTCCAAAGCGACAATGATGTATATCTCCTAAACATTGTTGGCAATGTTCCACTGAGACAGGCGCGGAAACTCTTGACGGATCTGGGTGACATCGGTATTGATATTCCCGAGTTGAAGTCGATTGGCGAACTCTCACTCCCGAAACCTGAAGAGCCATCAGCAGGGATGCCGTTGCCTACGTTGTTTCGGATGCGTAAAGACTCCGCCAGTGCCAACAAAACTGACAGTGCTCTGTTTTCTACTTCCTTTGAAGAGAATCATCAGGGGCATTGGACCTATCGTGGGCATCCAATAGAGCGTATTCAAATTCGATCAAGCGACATAAAACACGTTACTGTGGTAAGTAGTGGGTTGAAAAATGGACCCGAAGACATCACCGGATTACTGGATGGTTTGTCGTCAAATACCGACTCCCGTGAAATACCGAAGTTCATTGTGCTGCCATCAGAAAAAACGATCACAATTACGGCAGGCAACATGTCAGATGAAACGCAACCCACAACGCTTACGAAGGTATTTCAGACAGGAGACGGAGACCCAATCCATGAGATCGTAATTCGAGGGAACCAGTACACCGAGGCTAACACGGTTAGGGCAGCACTTGAAAAGGGACCTGCAAAAATTGGGGCAGCGGTTGACGCACTTCCTGACGCGGTGCCAACTTTTGAAAGAGTAGAATTTCTGATTGAAGAGGTAGATTCGCAACGGACAGCGATAATTACGGCGATCGAGAAACCACCTGCCTTGCGATTTTATACGGATGGGGCACCGCACCTTGGATCCAACCGCGTTACGGGATGGGAACTTGGCGTAGGCATCGAATCCGGTTTTCGGGTAAGGAAAGAACACAGTTCAGCCTTTACGTTCGGTTTTTCTTCTGAATCCGCTGGAGAGGATAACTCGAAATTGTTCGGACAGATGGGTTATGGATTTAGCGACAAACAACCCTATTATCGACTCGGTGGCAGAGCCATCTGGGAAGAACCCTATTCATGGCAATTCGGGTTAACTGCCCAATTCCAGCGTGCGACGAGCATCACCGCTCCCGATCTTTTCTCTCACTATAACGATACAGCGACATTGCTTCTCCGAATGTTCGGAGTCCCAGATCATCAGGATTACTATTTGCGACACGGGGTTGAAGTCGAATTGGAATGGAAAGCGGTTTTCCCAATGCGTCCACTCCAATTTCTAAGACTCGATCATTCGTTTAAGTTGATTTTACTGGCTGAGTCACACGACAGTTTGCAAAAAAGCACAGATTGGCATCTTTTCAACTGGGGATCAAAATCAGAGGTGCGCGAAAATCCACTGATAACACCGGGTCAAATGCGGAGTGCCATGTTCCGATACGATTTTGATACCCGCAACAATTATTTCGGTTCACACCATACTTTTTTCGTTGAGCATAGCAATCCAGCATTCGGTTCCGATTTCAATTGGACGCGTTTTCAAGCGCATCTGCGGTATGCCTATCCGCTCGGAGACCACCAAATCCGAGCCAGAGCAGTCGTCGGCTCCGCGACAGCACCACTCCCGATTCAGCGGCAATTTGTGATGGGGGGTATCGGAACGCTTAACGGCTATCCCCTTTATGCCTTTGCTGGTGATGCTGGATTTCTTTTGAACACAGAATTTATCTATCAATTGTTTAGTTTTGGAAATCAGAGCCTCGCCGCCGCGTTCATCTTTGATGGCGGACAGGTCTGGAACCTCTCTGAAAATCAGCGGCGTTTTGATCCAAAAGGGAGTGTCGGTATCGGTTTACAGTTTGAGACAGACGTTGATATTTTCCGGTTCAACGTTGCGAAAGCTTTCGATGCTGAGCAAGAGGTTCGGTACAATTTCATGTTCTTCTACAGTTTTTAGTTGAGGAATAGGAGAATGCCGAAACGCACAAATCATGCCTTGATAATATCCCTTGGGATCCATATCGCAGTGATGTTAGCGGTCTCTCCATTTCTCGTGAATCACTTCGATGCAGAGAAAGAGCACATCTCAGCCGAGATACTAAAGCCAGAACCCGAGAAACAAATCAGAAAGCGGGTTTTACCCATACGTACGCCCTTGATACCGCAAGCGAGCGAAACGGAAGCGTCTGACGCTTCCCCTGCTTCACCGACATACTCGCCAGAGGTAAGCGTACCGAAGGCACCAGTTCATGCCGATGTAACCCCTGATGTTGTCACACATACCGATGTCCCGCAAACAGATGCCCCCAGTCCTGTGTCGAATGCCAGTTTCGGGGAAGATGGAACGCTGGCGGGTCCCGTTGTCGTTGATGAACAGCGTGGTGCCGGTGTCGGTAGACCCGGACGCGGACAGGGAAGTGGAAACAACGGTATTGGAGATCGTTTCACTCACGGAACAGGCGCAGCAGATGCCGGACTTGGCGTGCTTGACGGTATAGATGTAGGACTCGGTATCTTTGGTACAGACGTAATGCCTGGACACGGTTTAATTGGACAGGTTTACGTCCCCGGTGGTGTAATCCAGCAGATGCCTAATTTCGATCAGTTGACACCCGTCTATACCTTTTTTACGCCGAATCTTGATATATCGGAACGAGAGTATACCCAAGGATTTCCGACCCCGGAAATGCAATCTGTTGTTGAGGATTTTGCAATCCGTTTTCGCGGTGAGTTAGCAATTGATACGCCCGGGATTATGTCTTTGGACTCTTGTCAGACGATGGGTCGAGGCTTTACATCAACG
>VXZL01000339.1 GCA_009845505.1 Candidatus Poribacteria bacterium
AGATATTGTTGAGGAACTTCAAGATACCGTAGAAATTGCGCAGCAAGGGCTGAAATTTCTACTGAGCGATATAGATAAAATTGATGATGAAGCGCGACAGGAGACTTTTATAACATTTTTCCAAGAGATGAACTCGGTGAAACACAGTTATTTTCTGGATTACTTTTTGAGGGTCGAAGGGATACTGAAAGGAATGACACAGCAAGGGGCTAAACTTCCACATGAAATTGAATTAATTAGCGCGCTTATCCCGATATTTAATCAGTTTCTCAGGACCCACGGGGTTGAACCCCAGGAATCAATAGGCGATCAGATAAGTCTGACGCTAAAGGAATCGGATCACTATGAGTACATCGGATCTGATTTTAAGAACGTAGATGAAAGGAAAACTGTCGAAGTTATCTCGTCAGGTTGGATATGTGAAGGGAAGTTAATAATCAAACCGAGGGTTAGAGAAATGGGACAAATAGCATGAGTTCAATCGGTACTGAGGGGTAAATAAATGTAGGTTTACAGTTTAATTCTCTAAAAATTGCTGTAGGAGGTAACATGGCACAGCAGACACAAAACTACTATCTTGGGATTGATTTAGGAACAACCAATTCTGTAATAAGTTGGGGAAATATTAGTCGCCGTCAAAAGGTACTTGATCCAAAGGTCATTGAGTTTCCGATGATGACGGAAGGTCGCGCGATGAAGAACGACGCATTATTACCTTCTTATGTGTATTTTTCAGAAGACGGTCCTATCGTCGGTGAATATGCGAAAACGATGATTGGTAGGCAAACAGATCAAGTCGTCAAATCAGTTAAAAGTTACATGGGAACTCCAGAACTGTTTTGTTTTGATGGAAAGAATTATGAGCCTGCTGAAATTTCGGCAATAATTCTTAAACAACTTGCTGCTGGTGCAAGAAATGTTGATATAGATGTAAAACAGGTAGTTATCACCGTTCCTGCGTCATTTGATTCGGATCAACGTTCTGATACTATTCAAGCAGGTGAGCTAGCAGGATTTGAAGTCACTCTGTTTGACGAACCGCGTGCTGCTCTGTACGACTTTGCCAATCGTCAAGAAAAGGGAGAAATTCCGAGCGCGAGCATTGACTTTGACTCTCAGAAATTAGTTCTCGTTTTTGATTTAGGTGGAGGGACGCTTGATGTATCCCTGCATCGTGTATTTTATCCAGATGGTGAACACGAACTCAATATTGAGGATATTGCTATTGGGCGTTATACTCGGCTCGGTGGTGACGATTTTGATAAGTTGCTTGCGGATCACTTTTTGGAAGCGTATTCAAGTAGATTACCACAGAATCTGAGTCGCTATGACCTGAATCTGCTGGAAAGTGAGTTCCAAGTTTATGCTGAAATCGCCAAAATTAATTTAAGTAATACAGTGTTCCTGAAAAATCAACAGGGCATCCATAATTGGAGACCTGAGGACATTGAAGAGGCAATTGTTCGAGCTCCGATTGTAAATCCGAATCATTTGTTTCAGTATAACCTAACGTTGACAGAATATGAACAGACAGGTAGTTGAGCCGTTACTTGCGAGTAACCTTTCATTAGATTCAGTGGATGAGCCGGATACTGCTCCTTTTGAAAATAATATCATCTATCCAATTTTAGATGTCTTACGAAAAGCAAAAAAGAAACTACAGTTGGATACTTATCCGGAAATTGATGCGGTTCTCCTAAATGGCGGAATGACACGCCTACATTCGATTCAGAAACGTTTGGAGACGTTTTTTGGTTTTTCGCCAATTACTGCTGGAGAGCCGGATAAAGCGGTAGCGCGCGGTGCTTCAGTTTATCACTATCGATTAGAACACGGATACAAACCCACGCGCATTTTGAACGATACAATTGGAATTGAACTTACAGGAGGTAAGGTCAGGCCGCTTGTTGAGGCTGGCACTGTTCTACCATCTCCACCTCAAGCTATTGAAGAACTTGCCGTAAGTGAAGGATCATCTTCATTGCGATTACCTTTTTATCTCGGTAGTGGTTTAGATACAAAACTGCCCAATCGGAAGATTTTGGAACGCCACGTTCAACTTGGTAGACCTTTCTTGGAAAATGAGCGTATCACTTTACAAGTGAGGGTGGATGAGCAAGGAATTCTGGATGTTGAAGGATGGCCAGAAACAAATCCGGATCAAAAATTTGCCGTGACGGTAGATTCTGAGAAACCAGACACACTAGATGCAGGTTCGGTAACCGAAATTATTAAGGAGCAGGTTGAGGAAGCGATTGATGTCAATAAACCCAAGAACTTTGAAACACCAACTTTGGATATACAGTCCGAGATTCAATTATTAGAAAACAATTGTTCTCAGTACATGGGTACGTACGATAGCGGACGTAAAAAAGTAATTATGGATCAGATAACTCAACAACGTTCCAGAATTACACGTGCACCGAATGCCGCAGAATTGATTACACTATTAATTGAGCGTATTGATACAATTGAAGGTCGAGATGCCAATAACTTTTTCAACGGTCGGGCGATGATTTTATTAGGAGATCTCGCTCCTTTCTGTACAGATGATAGCCAAACTGTTGATATTTGTGGTGCTGGAATGGAGTTAAGCGCACCTGAGGCACTTCCATACAAACATCCGACAGTTATTAATACTGTGGTGAGATATGCCATTGAAGCAATTGGGAAAACAGGTCTTCCGTCAGCAGAAACACACCTTATAAAGGTCTTAAATCAGGAGAGTGTAAATACTATACGGCTAAGTGCGATTTACTCAGTTGGGAAATGCTGTCATAGTATTAACGCATCTCAGCATTTAGCAGGCTTGATTAATTCAAGAACAGATGCAGACCGAATCGCTGTTAATTGGGCACTTGGTAAAATTGGTAGTAGAGAAAAGGAAATGCCTCTTCCAATTAACCCTCTGCGTCAAATTATATCAGATATTATAATGCAGTTGAGGCGTGAGGAACATAATCAGGCCCGGCAACACGGTATTTATGCACTGGGTGAAATTTGTGATCGCCGCAACCGTGAAGTTGATATTGTCACTGACAATGTAGCTGAGGAAGCGAAATCAGTGCTTAATACTTTCTCGAGTCCTTTATTGGGTAGGAATTTATCCGATTTAGCTTCGTTGAAGGAACAACAGATTTTACAAAACCTTGCACAAGTGGCGATTCAAATGATTGAAGGTGCTCAGTTGACATCTGAGCAGACAGCCAGTTTACTCACGATTCGAGAAGCAAACTATTAGAGACCGGAACATAT
>VXZL01000495.1 GCA_009845505.1 Candidatus Poribacteria bacterium
ATATTGCGTGTTGCAGCTCATAAATTCCTACTGAAACTCATCTTATGGCTCCGCCTCTACTATTTAACCATTGCTTACAGTATGTTGGTAAAACCATTGTCTCGGCAGCACTGATTTACGGGATGAGTACACTTTCTGCTGCTGCTGCGTCACCAAAGGCGGGGACACACTTACCCTCCAGCTCCATCGCCGTTAGCGATGATGCCTTAGCCACATTTTTTAATCCGTCTGGGTTGGGTACAGGCCGGGGCTTAAACCTGTACTATCTCCGCACATATCAGAGCAATTGGGCAGGCGATGACGCTTTTTTCCTCGCTGTCCCCAATGGGGGATTTGGGATCGAATTCGCGACCGCTGACGCTGACACGCCCTTTACACGCTATACGCTCTCCAGCGGACGACACCTGGGGCATTCGCTCTACGCCGGAACAAGCTACAGCTGGATAAATTCAGACGATAAAACCTATGATACATTCCGCTCCCTTTCTCTTGGACTCATGTACCGACGGCGATACTTCTCAATCGGTGCGATGGCGCGGGATCTTAACCAGCCCAAATTACTCGGTGAGAAACTTGGACGCACCTACGATTTGGGATTAGCGATCCGTCCAGGAACCTGGCGAACCACTCTTTCACTTGATATGCAGAAAACACAAGGCATTGAAGGCGTTGACCTCCGCTATGCTTTAGAGGTACGCCCGATTCGCGAGCTGCTGCTTCGCGGCACACTAAACAGCGATCTGAGTTTTGATGTCCGTTTTGGTATTAATATCGGGAATTGGGGATTAGGGACAGGAAACACTTTCGACAAAAATCGAGAATCACAAACCGGTGTCGGTTATTTTCACTTTTCCAACACTCCTACAACGAAGCAGCTCCCTCGCCGCCGCATGTTTCTTGACTTGCAGATGCACTCCCTGAAAGATGTCTTGTCCATAGCAAAATCGGATGAAGATGTTGCTGGCATTCTCGTTCGTATCAATGGAGACGACTACGGCATGGCACAACTTCAGGAAATGGCAGATGCCATCTTGAATTTCAGGGAATCCGGCCGCGTTGTCCTCTGCTACATCACCACTAAATGCTCCACTGGAGATTATATTGTCGCATCTGTCTGTGATGGTATCTTAATACATCCGTTCGCCGAAGTCCGGTTGATTGGGCTGCGCGCAGAACGTTCCTTTTATAAAGGAACCTTGGACATGCTCGGTATCAGAGCGAATCTCGAACATATTGGGAAATATAAATCTGCCGCCGAAGCCTTCACAAGAAAAGAGATGTCCGAAGCACAACGCGAAATCCAGAACATCATTCTGGACGATCTCTATGAACAGCTCGTAGATGCGATTGCAAAGGGACGTGGATGGACTCCCGAAGATGTCAAAAAACGCATTGACGAGGGACCCTACACAGCACTGCAAGCTTTCCGTATCGAACTTGTTGACCGGATCTCCACTGAAGGGCACCTGAAAAATGCTGTAACCGAACTCACCGATAAACACACAGACTTGGTATCCCTTAATGAATACGCAAAAAGCAGGTTGTATACGCAGGATTGGCGGGTCCCACAGCCGAAAATTGCAATTATTGAAGCGAAAGGATTGATGGTAACAGGTGATAGTTTCACTGATCTGCTTACGGGGACACAAGTCATGGGTGCGGATACGATCGTGCGAGCGATTCGGGAAGCAAAAGATGACGATGCTATAAAGGCAGTCGTCTTGCGGATTGATAGCGGGGGCGGACTTGTTGTCGCTGCTGATATTATATGGCAAGCCTTGGTTCCACTTACCAAGATCAAACCGGTGGTGGTGTCAATGGGAGATGTGGCAGCATCAGGAGGCTACTATATTGCTGCACCGGCAAATGTTATCGTCGCTGAACCCGGAACAATTACGGGTTCGATCGGTGTGATTGGCGGTAAGTATAGCTTGAAAGGACTCTACGAAAAACTGGGAATCCAAAAGGAAATTCTTAAACGGGGCGAACATGCTGATTTTTACTCAGATTATAGCGATTACCCGCCCTCAGCACAGGAAATCATTCGGAAACAGATTAAGGAAGTCTATAACGAATTCATTACAAAGGTAGCTGCTGGACGCAGCGAGTTAACAACACCCGAGGTAGATAAACTCGGACGTGGACGTATCTGGTCAGGCAGACAGGCAAAAGAAAACGGATTGGTAGATGAACTCGGCGGTTTAAACCTTGCACTCGCCATCGCGCAAGAATATGCGGGATTGCAAGAAAAAACGGTTGAGATCATTCGTTTCCCTAAACAGACATGGTCCTCCCAACTTGTCAATAATCTTCGATTCTCATCTGCCCCGCTATATCAGGCTGCACCTGAAGGTATCGGTGGTGAGCGTAAGATTATAGAACTACCACTTATCGCGCGATATGGAGGTTTCAGCGACACTTTGAAACTTATAAATATCCTTAGGCAACACAGACTTTTTCTTCTCATGCCCTACCACATAGCCATGGGTCAATAGAACCAGACTGTCTTAGAAGTCTCTGATTGAAATTTCCGTATGATCATCAAAGGAAAAAATGATGTCCGGGAGTTAACATTAAAATGCTACTTGCTAAAAACTATGAGACCCTACGCAAGAAGATGGTTAAGGATCAAATCGAAGCTCGTGGCATCCGCGATCCGAGAACACTCGCTGTCATGCAAAAGGTAGAACGGCACCTGTTCGTAAAGCCAGAATATCTCAACATAGCGTATCGGGACGGTCCGCTCCCCATCCATTGCCAACAAACAGTTTCGCAACCGTATATCGTTGCATTAATGACGGACCTGCTAAGACTCACCCCGACTTCAAAAGTACTTGAAATTGGAACGGGATGTGGCTATCAAACAGCTATCTTAGCAGAATTGGCAGGGGCAGTCTACTCAGTCGAAATTCTGCCGACACTCGCCAAAAGCGCGAAGGCTCGGTTAGAACGTCTCAACTACCGGAATATATCCTTCAAAGAAGGCAATGGTCATCACGGTTGGCAGGAATATGCGCCTTATGATGCCGTGCTTGTGGCAGCCGCGCCTAAGGTCGTCCCAGAGCACTTGGTTCAGCAACTCGGCGAAGGCGGAAGAATGGTTATTCCAGTCGGTGATAGTGAGCAAAATCTCCTTTTAATTCAGAAGAAGCCCCAAATTGAAGAGGGTTCCGAGCCGTTTCTGGAAACGACAGAGGTTACAGGGGTCAGTTTCGTGCCGATGACAGGATCACCGAATTAAGTTTTTAAC
>VXZL01000536.1 GCA_009845505.1 Candidatus Poribacteria bacterium
ATTTTAGAGCGTTACCAAAAGGCTTTTGCAAAAGACAGAGAAATGTCAGATGTCGCAAATCAACTGTTCCCCGACGGCGTAACACATGATGGGCGGTATATGTCCCCTTTCCCAATCTATATCACCCACGCACAAGGCTCCAAGAAATGGGGACTTGACGACAAAGCGTTCATCGACTACTGGGCGGGTCACGGGGCACTCCTCCTCGGTCATAATCCACCCGAAGTCGTAGAAGCGGTGACGACGCAGATGCAGCGAGGCACACACTACGGTGCCTGCCATCCATTGGAATTGGAATGGGGTTCACTCGTGACGCAGTTAATTCCATCAGCAGAGCGCGTCCGTTTTGTGAGTTCCGGCACAGAGGCGACACTGATGGCAATCCGTCTTGCGCGGACCTACACGGGCAAAAACAAGGTGTTGAAATTCAGAGGGCATTTTCACGGTTGGCACGACAGTGTCATCTTAGGCGCATACCCACCTTTCGATATGAGCGTCCCTGGTATCCCACAAGAGGTACGGAATACAACGCTGCTATGCCCACCCAACGACATTGATGCCGTTGAAACGCAACTGAAAACAAATAAAGATATCGCGTGTATTATTCTTGAACCGACAGGTGCTTCCTTCGGTACCGTCCCGACCAACGGTACATTTTTAAAGCAGCTCCGCGAGGTGACAGAAGCACACGGTGTCCTCCTGATTTTCGACGAAGTGATTACCGGATTCCGAGTTGCCCCGGGCGGCGCACAAGCACATTACAACGTTACACCCGATATGACAACACTGGCGAAAATCTTAGCAGGCGGACTCCCAGGCGGCGCACTCGCGGGGAAAAAAGAGGTTCTCGAACTGATTTCCATGAAATCAGAAGCCGACGGTTTGAAAATGCCACACCCAGGCACTTTTAACGCCAATCCTCTCTCCGCCTCTGCCGGTATCGCCATGCTCAACTTAGTCAAAACAGGCGAACCGAACAAGCAAGCAAACGACACTGCTGCACGACTCCGCACGGAACTGAACAGCGTTATCGACGACTACAAACTCGACTGGGTCGTTTACGGCGAATTTTCAGGGCTTAAGCTCCTCGTCGGACACGGTGAAAAGGATATGCGTACCGCCGACTTCGATCCATACGCATGGGACTATCGGAAATTGAAAGGCAGTAGTGATGCCGATATGTTAACGCGTCTCCGGTGTGGCATGTTGCTAAACGGTATAGATCTCGCCAGCAACGGCGGCATGACCACTGCAGCACATACCGAAGAAGACATTACAAAAACGGTCGCAGCATTCGCGCAGACACTTGAATGGCTGAAGGCAGAAAAAGCGTTTTAAAAATTTCCCTCAGACCCGGTAGGTGCGGTTTGGAACCGCACCGGGTTTTAGCCATAGACCTTGTGCACGCCAGAACCCTTCAAAAGAGACAAAGGAGAATGAATGAAAACAATCACGTATCGCGACGCACTCAAAGAAGCGTTGGCAGAGGAGATGGAACGCGACGATGCCGTCTTTATAATGGGTGAGGATATCGCTGAATACGGCGGTGCCTACAAAGTGACAGACGGACTCCACCAAGAATTTGGGAAAGACCGTATCCGAAACACACCAATCTCGGAAGCCGCCATCATCGGAACCGCCCTCGGCGCAGCGGTTACAGGGATGCGTCCCGTCGCTGAACTCATGTACATCGACTTCACAGCAGTCGGTATGGACCAAATCGTGAACCAAGTCGCGAAAATCCGTTATATGGTCGGTGGACAGTTAGATGTGCCACTCGTGATTCGTACCCAAGGCGGTGCCGGTCGATCCTCGGCAGCGCAGCACGCACAGAGCCTTGAGGCGTGGTTCGTGCATATCCCAGGACTACTCGTCGTCATGCCCTCTACACCCTACGATGCAAAAGGGTTACTGAAAACAGCGATTCGAGACGACAACCCGATCATGTTTATTGAGCACAAACTCCTCTACACAGAAGAGGGTGAGATTCCCGAGGAAGAATACACAATTCCGTTAGGTGTCGCGGACGTAAAACGCGAGGGTGAAGATATAACGATTCTCGCAACATCTCGGATGGTCTTGAACGCACTCATTGCCGCAGATACACTTGCCGATGAAGGCATCTCCGCTGAAGTTATCGATCCAAGAACGTTGATGCCGCTCGATAAAGACAGTATCCTCGACTCCGTCCGAAAGACGAATCGGTTGCTCATCGCGCATGAGGCGGTTGGTAGAGCCGGTTTCGGGGCAGAGATCGCCGCGCTTGTCGTGCGAGAAGCGTTTGACTACTTGGATGCACCGATTGAACGGGTCGCAGCGATACCAGTGCCTGTCCCTTTTGCACCCGTGATGGAGAATTTTGTTATTCCCAATGCCGAGCAGATTGCGGATGCAGCACGAAAACTTGTGCGTTATGAAATCTGAATCAAACGCGTAACTCCCTAAAATCGGTAGGTGCGGTTTCCTAACCGCACCGGACCTTCCCGCCCAAACTTCTATCATCCACTGAAAGCCATCTGTAGAAGAGGTACTAATTCTGATTCTCTGTTCCGGTTTCTCCTACCAACCGCTGATACATCCGGGTCAAACTAAAAGCAATCGGTCCCCACACCATCGCCGCCACCATAGCCGTAATGGAAAACGCCACACCCGGAATCGTCTTTACAACCAATTTTACCAATCCAATCACAGCTGCACCGCCGCTCTTTGAAAACCGATACCCAAACGAGTCAATCAGCTGTTTCGCACGATAGCGAGAATCGTAAGAGAGCGGCATATAGAACAACTCTTTTGCCGCCCGAAAAATCGAGTAATCTAAGGCTTTAAAAATCACGTACGCAGCCGTCCCACTCCGAAGCGACGGAGAAACCGTTAGCACTAAACCACTGACGAGGTGAACCATCGGGACACTCACATGAATAATGCGAAGATCGACAAATCTGAGTGCCAGCGGCACGATCACCAATTGTAAGATACCAGCGGCAAGTCCAAGATATCCATACACCCCACCGAAAAACGCGGTCCGCGCATCTGTATCAGATAACTCCATTTCCGCCAAACCATTGAAACGGAGATCCAGCACAGTGGACACTAACTGCGTGCTTAAGATTAATATCCCGATAAAAAGCAGATATCTGGAGCGAAAAAGCGTTTTTACACCGAGGTGTCCAAGCCTACCACCCGCCTCTTCTTCGCTCGGTTTCGGTTCACCGCCGAATCTATAAGCAATCACACTGAAGACTGCCGCAGGTACAAGGGAGCCCGCTGCGAAAAGCAGTAGCGTTTCAGACCCCAATACCTCCGCCCATCTCTTCACAAGCATACCACCGGCAAACGAACCCATAGACGCAACAGCACAGAAGGGGCCATTAATGCGCTTCGCCTGTTCAGTCGTCAGCACACTGTTCACAAACGACCAGAACTGCTCAATGACAATCACGATATACGCTTCACGGAACACATAGATGATCACCGCGGCGAAATGCATACCACGGACAAGCCCAGCATAGCATCCGAGGATCAGAATACCAGAAAAAAGCGAGGTGATTGTCAAAGCGTACGTCGCGCCTCGCCACGAGAGTAGGCGACCGTAGCAGTACAGCATCACGATCATACTCGGCGAAATCAACGCCATACCAAACATGAGATTCTCGGCACCATACGCTTCAATGAACAAAGAGGACGACACGGAACGGATAAACTCGTAACCGAATAACACAAAAGCGGCAGCACCACTGATTGAAATAGCAGCAAAAATAAGTCGTCGTGGAAACATAATTTGGATTGACCTTCAAAAATCTCCCTATCGTTCTGGAATTCTATCTTCACTCGGACGCGGATTATGCACCCAATGCCCGCTCGGATCGCTGCCTCTCGCAACAATCGCGCGTTGGTTCCAATCGTTTGCAGCGTGGACCTCAGGCGGTACGAACCGCATCGTCAATCCACAACGCCGTCGGTCTGAAGTGTTCGGTTCAGAACCGTGCAACAGCAGGTCCGAATGCAACGACATCTGTCCGGCTCTCATCTCAAACGGAAAAGGCGCGTCTCCGTACTGAGAGGCACTATGAACTGTCTGACCGAGAACATTCTTTTCTTCGGCCGTGCTACGTTCAAAAGCAATCTGCCCGTGCAGATGCGATTTCGGAATAACGGTCATTGCACCATTTTCGACAGCGGCATCGTCAATAGCAAGCCATACCGTGACAGTTTTGCTTGGAGACAGGGGCCAATACGAAGCATCTTGATGCCAACTCACCTGCTTAACATCACCCGGCATCTTGCAGAAGTAATGTGTCCCCCAACAGATGAGAGTTTCACCGAGCAGATCCTGCACATAATCCAAAATCCTACCGTCTGTAACGAGATCGTGGATACCCGGGCAACTGGTATGCCATCCGTTAATGGAATAACTATTCATTCCCGCCGCCAACGCCTTCTCCATGAGTTGATCGAAATAGGCGCGGTGCGCCGCCATCTCCGCTTCAGAAAAGACATCTAACGGCGAAATAAATCCTTTTTCATTAAAGTGTTCGATTTGGGCAGATATTAAAGTCGATGGATTTTCATTTTCGACCGGAAAAAACCGTAGTGTTCGATTGAGTTCCGGCATTGCGTCTGTAATTGGCATCGGCGCATCCTCTTTTCCCCAAGTAGGTTAGAAGTTTGTATTACGGGTATAATACCAAATTCGGATATCGGTGTCAATGACGAAATGACGAAAATTCCACTTGACATTTAGAACGAATAAGTTTATATTAATCCAAATAACGCGTTAATAAACAACTTATCCATCCCCTTGGGACCAAAGAACAGACATGCCTACAGAGACCTACTTACTGTTCCATCCAATTCCAAATTGGGCAACTCCGTTTGTAGTAGGGCAATTCATTGCCCGTTCGGGACGTGCGATAATGCACATCGCATTTGGGGTTTTTGCTGGGGTGTTTCTTCAAGTACGCCGCAAAATCGCACTACTACGAACTAACCCTTAAATTCAAACTTAACGAAGCACTATCTATTGAAAACACTAAGAAAATGGATAAAAAACGAGCCAGTGGTCGCTACTACACCCGCGGGAACCCTTTTCAACTAAAACCGTTCCAAACGTGGGCGAAAGCACTTAACCTAAAACAACAGATAGCCTTAGAACCCTTTGCGGGTGCTAAAGACATCCCACAACTCATTGACGCAGCACACCTACGATGCCGAGATTGGGCATTTTTTGATATAGAACCCGGGGCAAAAGGGGTTGAACAACAGGATACACTCGCAAACTTTCCCAAAGGCTTCACTGTTTGCATCACCAATCCCCCATGGTTAGCACGCAATTCTGCAACCCGCCGCGGATTACCCTTCCCAGAAGCAACTCGTCATGACGATCTCTACAAATACGCACTTGAGCAGTGTTTGACGCACTGTGAGTGGGTCGCAGCAATCATCCCAGAAGCGTTCATCCGGAGCGGATTGTTCCTGCAACGGCTACGCGACTTCATCTCCTTAGTCCCCCACATGCAAGGCAAAATCAAAGAAAAAAATAAAACAAGAGACACCTCCTATATGTTCGAGGACACGGAGCATCCTGTCGGTCTGGCACTCTTTACACCGGAAACAACATCAGATGTTAGCATCTGGCGCAACAATCAGTTTCTCGGCAGGCTTGCTGAACTAAAGACACACCTACCACAACCTTCCCGCAACCGAAGTATCGTATTCAACGACCCGAACGGAAATCTCGGACTCATCGCGATAGACAATACCGTCTCCGCCTCCATCCGTTTCTGTCCACCAGAAGAATTGAAAGATTATCCTATCCGTGTTCACTGCCGTTCCATCACAAAAATTGGCGTGCCGTGGCACGTAGACATAGATACACTTAACGCTCGCTTAACAACAATTCGTCAGAAAACCCACGATGTTTTTCTAACAGCATTCAAAGGCTTACGCCGTGATGGACACTACCGACGACGGTTAGATTGGGCATTGACGCGAGCAATTGTTGACACACAGTAGCTACAACTTGAAACAAACCGGGAATAGAAAAATGAACGTCCAAAAATTGATCTGTATACTCCTACTGATAACACTCATCACCGTTGCGGGGTGCGTCCCCGGCGATGGGAAGCATACTACAGAAAAACCCGCCGGATTCTTTTGGGGCATCTGGCACGGATGGATCGCGCCAATTTCCTTGATTTGGCAACTGTTTAACCCTGACATCCGCCTCTACGAACCAAACAACACAGGGTGGTGGTACGACTTCGGATTTTACATCGCTGTGATTAGCGGTTTCGGGGGCCTCTCTCTCACACGTAGGAAACGAAAGAAGGTTGTCGTGCAGGACAACAGTAATTCTAAATAGCAATAATCAGAGGGGAATCAAATGCTTAGAACATCACAAATTAACGGCACTGAAAATCGCACTAATAGAGAAAGGAAATAACCCATGAAAGTCTTAATCATCGGCGGCACAGGCAACATCAGCCGAGGCATCGTCGCCGCATTACAAAACCGAAACCACGAAATCGTCCTATTCAACCGCGGACAACACGTCGACCCACCACCCCCAGATGTCCGTGTCATCCACGGCGACCGGAAAGATCGCGAAGATTTCGAGGCAAAAGTCAGTGCCGAAAACTGGGATGCCGTCATAGATATGATTAGTTTCAACGCAGACGATGCCGCCTCCGCGCTTCGCGCATGTCAAGGACGCGTCGGACACTTCATCCACTGCTCAACAGTAATGACCTACGGACCCCCGTTCAGCGGGATTAACCTCCCAGAGACCGCACCCTTGCAAGGCACATCCGGCTACGGACTCGGCAAAATCGCAGCGGATAACCTACTCTTAGAAGCGCACGCACGCGACGGGTTCCCCGTAACCATCTTCAAACCTTCCTATACACACGGCCCCGGTATCCCCCTCCATCGGCAAGTCGGCGGAGACGGCAGCTGGATTGATCGACTGCGAAAGGGCAAACCGATCCTCTCTGCAGGTGATGGACTCAACTATTTTCAGTTCCTGTCATCTAAAGACGCAGGTTTTGCGTTTACAGATATATTGGGGAGATCCGAAACGTTCGGCGAAATATACAACATCGTCCACCCACAAGCACGCACATGGGACGAATGGCATCGTGCAGCCGCAGAAGCACTCGGCGTTGACATAGAGATCGTGCACGTCTCACAAGAGACCCTCATCGCAATGGCACCCGAACGGTTCAGCGGGTTACGCGGCAACTTTGGACATACCCAAATCTTCAGCCACGAGAAACTCACAGCAGTATTACCTGAATTCAGTCCGCAAATTCCGGTTACAGAGAGTGTCGCAGAAAACATCGCATGGATGGACAAACACAACCGTGTGCCAGATAGCGATGCTGACGATCTGGAGGATCAGATTATTGAGACAGTTCGCAATCTACCCCGTATCCGATAGGGCAGAGGTAAAGATATGCTAAAAATCAGATCAGCGTTAGATTCAGAAAAACTCGACCTTGTTGAACACGACCTGCGCGACGTTGGATTCCACATCATCGAAAATGTGATTACTGCCGAAGAGGCAGACGAAGCGCGCGAGACAGTCTGGAAATTGGTCGAAGAAGACATCGCGGACGGACACGACCACAGTTACGGAGAGGGTAAAATCCGACGCGTCTGGGCAATCGTCGGAAAAGCACCTATCTTCCGTCGGTTCATCCAGCACCCGACCGTCGTCGCAGTATGGAAGCGAATGCTCGGTGAAGATGTTATCGCCTCCACATTTACCGCGAACATTGTCGGCCCCGGCGCACCCGCAGGCGGTTGGCATATCGACTATCCGTATTGGGCAATGCAAGCACCGTTCCCATCAGGTTCACTCACTGGACAAACCGTTTGGATGTTAGACGATTTCACGGTAGAGAACGGTGCAACGGCATGTATCCCCGGCTCACACAAAACGCTCCGTCGTCCCGAATTAGGAGAGGCGGAGGGGCTTGAGATGGCTATTGCGACGGCACCGAAAGGCTCTATCATGTTCACAAACGGCGCAATCTGGCATCAATCTCGTCCAAACCTAACCGATACACCACGTGTCGGACTGCTCGGTATGTATAACAGATCGGTCATCTACCCGCAAGAAGATATGCCGCGGCAGCTGACCGATGCCGAATTGGCAGGTGAAAGCGACACGCTAAAGCAACTCTTAGGCAGAAATATACCGTTCCGAGATCCCGATCACGGACAGAATTGGCACCGCACAGACATCGGATTCCGTGAAGTATAACGAGGAGTGAAAACACTGATTTACACATCCCTTCTTCTTGTAGGAGCGAGTGTTTTTGCTTGGGTGTTTCTTTATGCTCGCGACCTTTGTCTTATCAACTTTTACTTGACGAAACAATAGGCAGGTTTCATCAAATGTTTCACCAGTTTCAAATTCAAGGAGGGCATTTATGCCAATTGTAGCTCACGATGTGTTGAGAAAGTTTGTATACGATATCTATCGCGGTGCTGGCGGCACAGAGGAAGATGCGCGTATCGTCAGCGACCACGTCGTCGATTCTAACCTCGCCGGACACGACTCACACGGTGTCATCAACGCACCCAACTACATCGGCGGTATGGCAGATGGTCCCGCCGCAGATAAAATGGAAATCGTCAGAGAAAGCGGCGCAGCAACTGTCATCAACGCTAACCGCGCACTCGGTATGGTCGCCGCACGCAAAGCCATGGAAATGGCTGTCGAAAAAGCACAAACCTGCACCATCGGCGCGGTCGGTCTACACCAATGTGGACACGCAGGACGGATGGGGGAATATCCTCCAATTGCCGCCCGTGCCGGGATGATTGGCATCGTCTTACTCAACGGTGGCGGACGCTTCATGCACCCGCACGGTGGGACTTCTCGGAGACTGCCACCCAACCCGATCGCAATCTCCGTACCACGTCAAGGTGGTGAACCGCTCCTCCTCGATATGACACTCAGCGTCGTCGCAGGTGGCAAATTGCTCGTCCAGACCGCACGCGGTGAATCCATACCGGAAGGATGGATGATAGATGCCGAAGGCAAACCACTTACAGATCCAAATGCCTTCCGCGAACGCCCACAGGATACAGCCGTTATGCCACTCGGCGGCTTCCAGTTTGGGCATAAAGGGTTTGGACTCGGTGTGATGATAGATGCCATCGCCGGTGGGCTCTCGTGGGCAGGCTGCAGCCGTGAAAACCCAACACGTGGGGCAAGTGGCATCGTAATGTTTGCAATCAAAATTGAGGACTTCATCGACCTTGCAGATTACGAACGAGAAATTGCGTATCTCGTAGAGTGGGTGAAGTCATCCGCTCGACTCCCGGGCACTGACGAAATCTATGTTCCCGGAGAATTTGAAGAACGGAGTCGTGAGAAACGTTTGCGCGAGGGCATACCGATCGAGGAACCGACTTGGAACCGTCTCGTTGAAGCCGCTGAACGTTTCAACGTCGCAGCCCCCAATCTCTAACCTAACGCAAGTTACTATCTCTGTAACATAATCTGTTAGGTTGTGCATATTAGGGCGTAGGCTGAATGAAGATTCATTTATTAATTCGGTAATTTTCAAACGTGCGATAAATCGCACTACTACGAACCCGCTCATTTGTAGTAGGGCAATTCTGCGGTGTACTCGCTCCCGGTTCAGGTTTCCTTAAGGCATGAATACCGTTGATTCGGAATGCCACACGGAGAACCTTCATACCGTTGATTCTGATTCATGCGAAGTGCATTATTGCCCGTCGATTACCGTTCCAACAACCGGCTGCCAATAGCCAACAGGAGATAAAAAATGCGAATCTACGGTCTGTTTGTTTTGCTCATCAGCATTACGGGGTGTGCTGCACTGAACCAGCCCATTAACGAAATGACAGCGTCAGATCTCACCTGTGAAACCAATCCGGAATTTGTAGACGGTAATCTGGAGACACAAAGCACATTCGCAGTAAATGGGTTCGTCCGCAAGGCATATCAACTTCATGAGGGTGAAGGGCGGCGGCTCGCCTACGCACAACGGCGTTATATAACAGTGGTTGAAGGGCAACGTCGTACAGAAGCGATTATCAAACTCAATGCGCCGACCTATATCGCCTACGTAGAGGTATATCCTGCATCGCGACAGATCCCGAATTTCGCCATGATGACAACACTGGACGATCCACCACGCTTCGATGTCGCCTTTGAACGCGTGTCCGACAAGCAACACAAGGACATAGAAGGACTCAGTCCTGTGCGTTTCCGCATTGAACGAGAGGTACTTTACCTACGAATGAGCGCAGATGGTATTGAAGATAGACAAAATTCTGTCCGAGGGGCAAACGCAAGTGTCGAAATTCCACTCATAGGAGCCTCAATCCGTGAAGTCAAATTTTACGTCCGTGAGACTCTATAACCAGAAAGGAGCAAAACAATGAATAGAGGGATGCTAAGCATTCTATTATTTCTGCTGTTCGGTGCAGTCGGATGCGCCATGCTTCAAGAGCCACCTATAGTGGAAATTTCGACTTCGCACCTCACCTGCAAGGAAAATCCAGAGATGGTAGATGGCGATTTGGAAACGGTAGGTGTTTTCAAAACAGAAGGAACTATCCAAAAAGGACTCGGCCGCAGCCGACAATATCAACGTCAAGTGATAGGCAGCCCCAAAACGGAAACGTTGATAAAACTTGACGCGCCAACCTATATTGCCTATGTTGATGTCTATCCTACCTCAATCATTCCCCGTTTCGCTTTGGATACCGCTATTGAAGAAAATCTGTCGAACCGGTCACTGACGTTTGAACCCGTCAAAGACAAACGCGGTGACAAAATCAAAGGCGAACAACCCGTTAGATTCCAAATTGGACGAAAGATTCTCTATTTACGGCTAACGGCTTATGCATTAGAAGACAAGGAAAACGTTGGGGTATACAGTGAAGCGAATATGAAAGAAATGACGGATGCGCTCAAATCAGGCGAGGCAAGTCCAGAAGCGATTGAGAGGCTGCAACAGCAGTGGGACAGGCAGAAACAAAAGGGAGTCATGCAAATTGATCTCAAAGGCGCATCGATCCGTGAAGTGAAATTCTACGGACGAGAATAAAAAATCACTTGACTTTTGTTCTAAAACGTTGTAAAATAAAAGTAATCCAACGGCTTAGAGAAAATAACGCCTCCAGCACGCGCCTAACAACGACGCAGCCAGAAAGCGACCAAAACGGGTGTAACGCCTGAAATTTGACTTTTATTTTTACTTGTGGTAAGTTAAATGGAGTATCCTGTTAGCAACCTATAAGTTTCTTATATCAAACGGAGGATTAGAATCCGATTGCAAAAACAAGCATTGAAGGGTGTTCCCATACAGAGCAACGCTGAAGTGCAAGCCCTCTTCGGACAAAGCGATGCCTTCTTAAAAATCATTGAAGACGACTTTGATGTCCGCGTTGTTTTGAAAAGTGACAGCATCGCTGTCATTGGTGAAAACGTCACTGAGGTCAAACGTGTGACGACAGTTCTCGAATCACTACTTCACCGCATCCGGAAAGGAGAACGCATTCAGACAACCGATGTCAATTATGTTATCCGCGCATCGGGTGCTGGTGAACAAGGCAACTTAGGTGAAACCGGCGCTGAGTCGATTCCGGTATTCTCAAAACGCGGGGTCATTCGTCCCAAAACAGTTGGTCAGAAAAGGTACGTTGAAGCGATTAAACACAACGACCTTGTTTTCGGTATCGGACCCGCAGGAACAGGAAAAACTTATCTCGCTATGGCAATGGCTGTCTCCGCTCTCAAAAGCGGACAGGTGAGTCGTATTATCTTAACGCGACCCGCCGTTGAAGCCGGTGAGAAACTCGGATTTTTACCCGGCGATATCGCCGAAAAGGTGCATCCATACCTGCGTCCCTTATATGATGCCCTTTACGATATGATGCCACCAGAGACGCTCGACCAATATATTGAGCGGAATGTTATTGAGGTCGCACCTATTGCCTTTATGCGAGGCAGGACCCTCAACAACTCGTTCGTCGTTTTAGATGAAGCACAAAATGCGACCATCGAACAGATGAAAATGTTCCTCACACGCCTCGGTTTTGATTCAAAAGCCGTGGTCACCGGCGACATTACACAGACAGACCTGCCAACACATAAGGTCTCAGGACTCGCAGATGCACAGGAAGTCCTCTCCGAAATCAAAGGTATCGAATTCATCTACTTCTCAAAGGTTGATGTCGTACGGCATGAATTGGTCCAACGCATCGTTGAAGCTTATGAGCAGGCAGCACCACAGAATATAAGACGGAACGGCGCAAATGCGTCAGGTGTAGCCAGCAAAGAAGGATAGCCGTTTTGATTGGCATTACAAACACGAGTCGCAATACCACTTTCGATGTGGAAATCATTCACAATGCAGTGCATGCGGCTCTAAAGGCACATGGCGCAGAAGCCTGCGAAGTCAGTGTCCTCTTGACTGACGATGCCGATATAAGACGACTCAACCGAGATTACCGCGGTATTGATGCACCAACGGACGTACTGGCGTTCGCAATGCGCGAGGGTGAAGATGGGAACCTGAATTCAAACCTACTCGGAGACCTCGTTATATCCCTTGAAACCGCAGCGCGACAAGCCACAACAAAGGATGCCCTCGCTCCAACTTGCGGTAACCTTGAAACCGAAGCAGCACTTCTCGCAGTACACGGCATGCTACATCTGCTCGGATACGACCATCAAACACCAAAAGATGCTACAGTTATGTTTGAGAAACAGAAAGCCATTTTTTCCCTACTGGAGGAACCTAAGCACTATTGTCCGTAGTAGGCTCTTGATATCTGCAAAATCGACACGTCTACAGGGGGTGTGATCTTACGTTTGGACGACCTACACCTTGTCATCAAACTCGTTAGCTTAAGTATACTTTTAATTCTCAACGCGCTGTTTTCAGCCGCCGAGGCGTTGCTCGCTCGGTTAACGCGGAACGATATCCTCAAATTCGCTGAGGAAGGTGGAAAACGTTACGAAGTCCTCACCTCACTACTGCATAACCCACGCCGCTATTCGCTCACTATTATCACCGCAAAAACGATTCTGATAGTGGTTAGCGTCATGGTGTTTATGACGTTCTGGAAATATCCAGCGGCAAACGCCGCACTTGCTGCCGTCTGCTTGGTCATCTTTACTGAACTGTTCCCGAAAAATTACGTACAGGGCAGCACGGGCGATGCAACAATTCAAGCACTCAGCGTGCTCCGAGCTGTCTATTGGGGCGGATTTCTGGTGCTAATCCCACTGAATTTCGTCGCGAATCTCCTCGTTCGCGTCTTCGGAGGTAAGGTCACCTCCGCACAAGACAGCCTTGTAGCCCCAGAGGTCTTAGAAGCACTTGATAACGTTGCCGACAGTCAAGAAATCTTAGAACCCGACGATCGGGAAATGATTGCCCGAATTTTAGATCTACCCGACAAAGTCGCACGAGAGATTATGGTCGCGCGAACCGACATGGTCTGCCTTGAAGTCACGACACCGGGGGACGAAGTTCTACAAACAACCATCACATGCCGACATACCCGTATCCCCATTTACGAAGAAACCATCGACCGAATTATCGGAATTTTGCACGTTAAAGATATGCTCGATTGCTGGGAGAAAGGCAAACCCATCAATCTCAGAGAACTTATCGTCGGTCGAACGCCTTTCTTCACACCGGAAAGCAAGAGTATTTCTGAACTCTTTCGAGAACTTCGCGCACATAAACAGCATATCGCTATTGTTGTAGATGAATACGGCGGCACCGCTGGGATCGTGACATTAGAAAATATCATCGAAGAAATTGTCGGTGAAATTCACGACGAAGACGAAATCGACGAAGAAGATGCCTACGTCCAGATGGATACCAACACCTATTCTGTTGATGCACGCCTGAATCTTATCGAATTAAACGAAAGACTCGGCACAGAACTTGAAGCAGAAAATATTGATACGATCGGCGGGTTCATTGTAGATCACCTCGGACGCGTCCCAGAACAAGACACTCAATTTACATACCGAGGGATCCGCTTTACTATACTTGAGGCGGATGAACGGCGCATCCAAAGAATCCACATCAAAGTCCCAAACAGCAACAATGGTAACGGCTCTTAAACATTATGGTAAAACCAATAGGACTTAAGTACTTCACCGGTAGGTGCGGTTTCTAACCGCACCGATCCTATGAAAGTGAGTGTCTTTGCTTTCTGAAGACGGATGTTTCAACGCAATTTTGCGTAAGTCCTGACCAATAAATAAGTGGACATCTTTGTAGCATAACCTGTTAGGTTGTGCAAATCAAAATTAATTTGACAACTCTCGATAAGAAAGGTATAATTAAGCATAAGAACGGGGCGTAGCGCAGCCCGGCTAGCGCGCCTGCTTCGGGAGCAGGAGGTCGGAGGTTCAAATCCTCTCGCCCCGATTCTATCCCTTCACAGACAACGCATTTATACCTAAAACCATGGCAGCCCAAAAGACAGAAGCGATTGTCATTCGCACCTTGCCCCTTCAGGAATTCCATAAAATCATTACCTTCTACACACCGGATTTCGGGAAGGTCAAAGCGGTTGCTTATGGTATAAAAAGCCCAAAAAGCCGTCTCGGCGGCAGCTTAGAACTCCTTAACTACGGAACGCTCCTCTTTCAACATCGCGAAAATCGAGAATTGCAAAATATCACCGACTTCAATCTCCTCGACGGATTTGACGCGATCCATTCTGACTTCACACGCATCACCTACGGATGCTATTTCGCCGAACTCGTAGACAGCAGTGCTTCAGAAGGTATCGCCAGCCCTGAAATCTTCGATCTCCTCCGATCTACCTTTCAATTTCTGGTCCATGCTGATGACATCCCCTTGCTCGCAAGAGGATTTGAAATCAAATTTCTGGACTGCGCAGGCTACGGACCTGAACTCGCGCGGTGTGTTCATTGCGGCTCAGATGTAAAAGGCACATCTACTGATCGAAAAAGTAAAACAACAAGTCCGTTCGGCATCGCCTTTAGCATCCGCTACGGGGGTGTGCTTTGCAACGGTTGTGAAAATCGAGACGGTGCCGCCTTTACAATCGCACCCGGCAGTCGTGAACTGCTAAGGATGCTTCGGAAATCCGAGTGGGAACGGTTCAATCGGATCCGCGCCTCTACCCGAAACCATCAAGAACTGAAACGCCTACTTGGAAGCTTCATTGAATACCATACCGAACGGAACTTGAAAAGTCTCAAGTTTATTGAGAATGTTTTGTAGGCATTCAAACAACATTCGCCAAACACTCAGAACATATCACTATTCATAAGGAGTCATAAAATTGAAAAAATATAACCCGTTGCAGACTTTCAGTGGTAAATCCTGGAGAACTGTAAAGTTCACCAAAATAGCCGCCCTTTTAATCGCTGCCATCTATGTTATAACAGCAGTTTCCTTCGACGTTCACGCTGCGATCACCGGAAAGATTGCGGGTGTAATCACCACTGAAGCAACAAATGAACCACTCGCGAACGTCACCGTAACACTCGTCGGAACAAGCAGCACTGCAACAACAAATGATGCAGGCTACTACGTGATGACCAACATCCCACCCGGCGATTATGACATAAAAGCGGAATTAACAGATTACGGACCTGAGACCGTGGAGGGTGCGAAAGTACTCGCTGGACTCACCACAACTCTAAACTTCGCTTTGAAGACCTCCGAAGTTGTCACACTCGAAGGGATAACAGTAACAGCCGTCAAACCGCTAATCAAGCGGGACGTTACGCAAACGACAAGAATCATCGAATCCGAAGATATTGAGGCGATGCCTCGCGACACGGTCAATGGCATCCTACAGACCCTACCTGGGGTGGCAGTGCTAAACTCCACTGGCTCAACCCATGTTCGCGGCGGTAGGTCCACAGAGATTAGATACCTCATTGACGGTATCCCGATTAACGATCCAATCGGCAGAAGTTTGGGTTTGAGTATCGGTACAAACTCCCTCGAACAAATGGAAGTCATCACGGGTGGATTCAACGCCGAACACGGCGACGCACAATCCGGTATCGTTAACCTTATCACGAAAGTTGGAACGAGTAAATTCTCCGGTAGAGTCCGCTACCGAGTCGGGCAGTGGGGAACACATCACGGCGACCCTCTATACGGCCCGTGGTTGGATCCGGACAACGGATTTCGTCCTGTGGCACTTTCACCCTTCAGAGGTATCTTCATCGGTCAACCTTACGACTATCAAGCACCGTATCGCGGACAGCCCGTTACAGTTGAGGAGTTAGCGGAACGTGAAGGCGATGACCAGATTGTCTTTACAGAAATCTTCCCCGGTGTGTATGCCGATAGGACAGAAAATCCGCTGCAACCCGTGATAGACCCCGAAACGGGTGCACCGCAAGTTAATGAGGAGACGGGCGAAGTCATCATGGCACCCCAACCCTACAAAGATGCCGATGGCACTGTTATCGACTATGAAAAGAGACAGGTCACCCTCTTAGACGGCTACGTTGTAGATTTGGAACAATATAGCGGATTGTTCAATGATACGAAAAACTACGAACTCTCTCCGAGCCATATCGGTGAATTCGCACTCAGCGGACCAATATGGGGAAACCGACTAACCTTCTCCGCCTCCAGCCAGATAAGTCGGAACAATAGCTTTCTGCCGAATAGCACCGGAACAGGATATATCTTCCAAGGTAAATTGAAGTTTGAAGTAACACCCAGCATTAAACTCACCGCAGGCGGTCTCTTCAACCGCGGAGAAAGCCAATCTTATGGTGGTTCGTTACGTTTTTGGCCCAGCGCAGTGCCAGAGTCAAAATCGGATGCGCGGAATATATCCGTCCGCCTTTCGCACAATATCAACTCCGGCACTTTCTATACACTGACGCTTGGGCAATTCCATCGCTCTTCCGAGGCGAATCAACCCGGAAAAGTGTGGGACCCCTTAGATAAAACGTTTGATGAAAACGCTTGGGACCCTGAAAAATCGTTTGAGCAGAACCAAGAAGAAGGCAGAATTAGAAACCCGCCGCAACAAGCATACAACGATACAACCTACTTCGTTGCAGGGGATAACAACTCTTGGGGGGCCAGTAGTGCGACAACCTCAATATTGAGAGCGGATTTTGCCAGCCAGCTTACCGCAAATCACCTGATTCAGACAGGTGTCGAATTCTTGGGATATGAACTCTATAATCTTGGCGCGACAAATTACGGAAGTTCCAACCTCTACATGGAGTTCTACGATGTCCAACCCCAATCCCTAAGTATGTATGTCCAAGACAAGATGGAATACGAAGGCATGATTGTCAATGCCGGATTGCGATACGATCTATATAGTCCAGACGGTATCTCACCGGCAGATCCCTTGGATCCACTCGAACTGAATGACGACGGTACAATCAAACTGGACAAAAGCACTTACAAAGTCGGACTACCTATTATCAAAGATCCAGTTGAGGCTTCTACCAAACACATGATCGCACCCCGTCTCGGCATCTCCTTTCCCGTTACTGAGAGATCGAAGTTGCATTTCACGTACGGACACTACTATCAAATTCCACGAGGCGATGACCTCTACGAAAATCTCAGTTTTGACATGCGTGGTGCCATCCGAAGAAGGGGCAACCCCGACCTGAATCCAGAGAAGACCATCGCCTATGAAGTTGGAATAATCCGACAATTCACTGACGATTTAACGATAGACATCACCGGATTCACCAAGGACATTGACAGACTCGTCAACAGTGTACACGTTGACATCACCAACGATTATAGCTACTTCCTTAACGGTGAATTCAACGATAGGCTCCACGGTATCTACGGGCGGGTTCAAGGATTTGAACTCACGATTCGCAAGTGGCGCACAGCAGAAAATCGGGTTTCGGGACTGCTAAGTTACACCTATTCTGTCGCGAAAGGGAAAGGCTCCAGTCGAAATTTGGGCTACCTCACCTACTACCGGCAACAGCCCGATGTAACAGAAAGCCATCCGTTAGCGTGGGACCAGCGTCATATTCTTTCTGCCTTGCTGGATGTCCAACTGCCCTTTGATTCTTCTGTCAACTTTGTGGGTCGGTATGCCAGCGGTTTGCCCTATACCCCCAATCCGAGAGCACCCGTCAAACCCGACATCAATTCAAAGCGTTATCCGCCAACCTATAACGTTGACGCGCTCTTTAGCAAACGGAGTCGGATTGGTGGGTTGACCTATACCTTCTTTGCGGACATCCGCAACATCTTCAACACAAAAAATCTCGACGATCTTCTCGATGCGGTGACCTACGACCGTTACGGCATTCCGCTCACCAGTCAGAAGCATTCACACCCACTGTCATGGAGCTCCCCGAGGTTGATTATGATGGGGGTAAGTTTGGATTTTTAGTTGAATAATACCATCTCTAAAGGTTTATGTCGCATTAACCATACTGGACACCCCGGCCCGGGTAGGTGCGGTTTCCCAACCGCACCGGGCATCATTGAAAAATAGGAACCCTTTTAAAAGGATTCAAACAATGCGGATGCAAGAAATCGCAGAAGCCATAAAAACGTTAAGTCCGACTGATCGGGATCACTTACGAAAACTATTGAAAGAGCAAGACGAAACCGATAAACTAGAAGTATTTCATCAAGTGCTACTGTCGAAAGGCTTAGTTAAAGAAGTGAAAAAGCCTCATGTCCCTGACACGATTAAACGCCAACTCATTGAGGTCAAAGGGAAACCTGTCTCACAAACAATTGTTGAGGAGCGGAAATAGGCGGTGATCTATCATTTGGGTTTGTATGATAGGACTTACACAGCGATGCGATAATGCACGTCGCATTTGGGCGAATACGCCGCAGAATCGCATCACTACAAACAGGCGGACCTTGAAAGGACGCGGGTTTCTCAAAAGCAGCCCGGTTCGTAGTGG